>CAIKYE010000001.1 GCA_903831585.1 uncultured Micrococcales bacterium
ATTTTGAAAGAGCGAATCGGCAAAATTCAAATGGTCGGTGTGCTTTTGGCTCTCTCGGGTTCGGCAATTCTTGCCGTAGCCTAGGCGAATGACAAAAACACGCAATCGCTGGCTAGGCCTCGTATTCATCTCGATGGCCATCTCTTTGGTGATCATCGACGGAACCATCGTCAACACGATCTTCCCCGCCATCATCAAAGACCTGATGCTCACCAGCACCGAGGTTCAGTGGGTGCAAGAGAGCTACGTGCTCGTTTTCGCCTCGATGCTCTTGGTCTGGGGTTCTATCGCAGATCGCTTCGGGCGCAGACGCATGCTGGTTATCGGTCTTGCGATTTTCATTCTCGCTTCGGTTTGGGCCGGGCTCACCGACAGCGCTGAAACCATGATCATCGCTCGCGTGGTTCAGGGTCTCGGCGGCGCAATGGTTTTGCCAACCACTCTGTCTTTGGTCAACGCAAACTTTCAAGGCAAAGAGCGCGGAATCGCATTCGCGGTTTGGGGCGCCACCATCGGTGGAATGGTTGCGGTTGGTCCGGTTCTTGGCGGTTGGTTAACCACCGTCGACTGGTCGATTGATCTCGGTTCAGTGGTTGTTGAAACCTGGCGCTGGGCATTCGCAATTAACCTGCCGCTTGGCATCCTGGTAATTGCAGGTTTGTTGTATTTCGTTAACGAATCGAAGCAAGAGCAGCGTGCCGGTGGCATCGACCTGGTTGGTGCTGTTCTCTCGGTGGTCATGTTCGGAACTTTGGTGTTTGCGCTAATCGAAGGTCGCGTCTACGGATGGTGGGAGCAAACCGATAAGACTTTCTCTGTTGGCAATTTTGTCTGGCCAGAAAACACAATTTCTGTAATTCCAGTTTCACTGATTATTTCTGTGATCTTCTTCACGCTGTTTGTAATTTGGGAACGCTCTCGCGAGAAAGCGAATAAAAACGTTCTGCTCGATTTGCGTCTCTTCCACATCGCTTCGTTTAGAAACGGTTCGATCGCAGCGCTGATTATTTCGATGGGTGAATTTGGTTTGCTATTTGCAATTCCACTTTGGTTGCAGAGTGTCGACGGACTAAACGCACTTTCGAGCGGACTCGTCTTGCTATGGCTTGCGGGTGGAGCCTTCTTGGCCTCTGCGGTCGGTGGCGCGATGAGCGGCAAAATCTCAGCGGTGACCGCTGTTCGCATCGGTGTAGCGCTTGAGTTAGTTGGTGTTGCCGGTATCGCCATGGCTGCATCGGCTATGGATGGATGGCAGGGCATTGCCGGTTACCTCTTTATCTATGGTTTGGGTGTCGGCATGGCTACCGCGCAGCTGACCGGCGTAATCATGGTTGAAGTGCCGATGGACAAGATCGGCCAGGCATCTGGTTCGCAGAGCACTGTTCGCCAGATCGGTTCTGCACTTGGCATTGCCGTTCTCGGAACTACCTTGTTCACGAGCACACAGTTGGCCACCTACACAAACGTCTCTGAGTTGTCTGCCTTTCAGGGAGTTCCTGCTGCACAGGTAGAAGCTGCTAGCCAGAAGATTGCAGATAGCGTCGTCGAATCTGCCGGCGCAATCATTCCGGTCTTGAGTGACATCTATATGTCGCAGGGTATGCCAGAAAATCTTGCAACCGACTTCAAGATGGCTGCCGAGAATGGTTTCACCGAGGGTGTAAAAACCACGGGATGGGTGGCCGGTGGCTTCTTGGCTCTCGGGTTGCTTTCGACTTTCAACCTGGGTGCCCGTCGCAAAGAGTCTTCAAAGAAGTAACCCTGTGGCAACACAGAAGCTTTCGAGAAGTGCAATTACGCTCACCTTTTTTGGTGGCGCGCTAGGTTCACTGTTGCGCTTTGCGATTTCTGAGACAGGTACTTCTTTAGTCGCGCTCTTTATAGTGAACATCGTCGGCGCTCTTTTGGTCGGTTTCTTCGCCGGTCACTCGTGGTTCAGATCAGAGTCGCGAAGAAACTTTTGGTCGACCGGTTTCGCCGGTGGCTTCACCACCATGAGCGCAGTGGCAATCTTGCCGCTAACTGAAACATCAGCCATGGCGTCACTCGCAATCACGGTTGCATGCATGGTTGCTTTCGGTTTGTTCGCATATTGGCTTGGTCAGAAAATTGGCGCACGGATGGGTTCGGCGTGAACACCTTCGCCATTGCACTTTCGGTTGCGGTTCTCGGCGGATTGGCTTCGATTATTCGCTTAGGTCTGGCTCGCTGGACCGGCTGGCTGCCGTGGGGAATTCTGTTTGCCAACACCGCCGCCTCGTTCTTGGCCGGCATCGAACTCATCGGTGCCGAAGTGGCAAGCCCGCTGATCATTGCGGGGTTCTGCGGCGGGCTTTCGACCTTCAGCACTTTCGCCGCTCAGACCGTCGACTTCTATCGTGCGGGCCTGCCCCTGCGCGGCACCACCAACCTGGTTGCCAACCTTGTACTTCCATTCACAGCCGCGCTCGCTCCTTTGGCCTTCGCCTGAGCCCTGCTAAACTAAGCCCAGATTTCGTTTCCAATTAGTTCCCGAGACGTCTCGTCTCGGCCTGAATTTCGTTAGGGGGCTCGCCATGGGGCGTGGCCGTCAAAAAGCAAAGAACACCAAAGTGGCTCGCGAGCTGAAGTATTTCAGCCCAAACACCGACTTGAACGCGCTTGAGCGCGAAATCGGCACAACCACCAACGAAGAACCTGAGTACGAAGACAAGTGGGCAGACCTTTACGAGGATGACGCCGAAGGCGTCGAAGCCCCTGCTGCCGAGCCAACGGCTGAGGCTACAAA
>CAIKYE010000002.1 GCA_903831585.1 uncultured Micrococcales bacterium
AACTCGAAGGTGTTGACCACAATTCGTGAGACCAGCAACCTCGATGACGACACCGTTGCAGAGCTAACCAAGCAGGTAGCAAAGTTCAAGAAGAGCTTCGCAACCCGCTCGGGTGCCTCACTTGCTTCGTCTGCTTCTGCAGAGGCTCTTGATGAAGAAGAAGTTCAGCAAGAGAAGATCGTCAAGCAGAAGCGCAAGAAGTAATTCGAACCAATCACTAACGACACAAGAGAGGAATAGGCATGGGAGCGCAACTTCGCGTCTACAGGCAGAAGATTAAATCTGCACAGACGACCAAGAAGATCACTCGCGCCATGGAGTTGATTTCGGCTTCACGCATCGCAAAAGCGCAGCAGCGTGTAGCAGCAGCCACTCCATACTCGCGTGCCGTCACTCGCGCCGTTTCTGCGGTAGCGACCTTCTCGAACATCGATCACCCACTAACCACCGAGCCAGCGCACATCGACCGCGCGGCAGTTGTGATTTTCACTTCTGACCGTGGTCTTGCCGGTGCCTTCTCGTCGAACGTTCTAAAAGAAGCAGATCAGTTGACCACGCTTCTTCGTGAGCAGGGCAAAGATGTCATCTACTTCTTGGTTGGTCGCAAGTCGGTTAGCAACTTCAGCTTCCGTCGTCGCGAGAGCGTTCGAGCCTGGATTGGTGGCACCGACCTTCCGAAGGTAGACACCGCTCAAGAAATTGCCGAGGCTGTGCTCGAGGCATTCAAGAAAGACTTCGCCGACGGCGGTGTTGACGAGATTCACCTAATCTTCAACCGCTTCGTTTCGATGATTTCGCAGGAGCCAGAGACCGTGCGTTTGCTACCGCTCGAGGTTGTAGAGGCAGAAGAAGCCCCATCAGCCGGAGATGTTTTTCCGCTTTACGAATTTGAGCCGGATGCCAGCAAGGTGCTTGACGCCCTGCTTCCGGTTTATGTCGAGAGCAGAATCTACAACGCGATGTTGCAGTCTGCCGCATCAGAGCACGCGGCTCGTCAGAAGGCCATGAAGTCGGCTACCGATAACGCCGAGAAGTTGATCAAGAACTACACCCGTCTAAGCAACGCGGCACGTCAGTCAGAAATTACCCAACAGATTTCCGAGATCGTTGGTGGAGCCGATGCATTGGCTTCACAAGGCGACGAGGACTAAGAGAAAGAAAGAACATGGCCGAAACCAAAAAGAAGCCAGCCGCAAAGGCAGCAGCCACCAAGCCAGTCGTGAAGTCGACTGTTAAGGCCGGTGGCGTTGGTCGTATCGCACGAGTAAATGGTCCGGTGGTTGACATCGAGTATCCTCACGATGCCATCCCAGCCATCTATAACGCGCTGACCACGGTCATCGACCTGGGTGGCGAGAAGATCATTCTTACCCTCGAGGTTGCTCAGCACCTCGGTGACGACCTGGTTCGCGCCATCGCGCTGAAGCCAACCGACGGTTTGGTTCGCGGCGGTGCCGTGCAAGACACCGGTGCTCCGATCTCTGTTCCAGTCGGCGATGTCACCAAGGGCCACGTATTCAACGTGACCGGAGACGTGCTCAACGCAAAGCCAGGCGAGAAGATCGAAGTCAACGAGCGTTGGTCGATTCACCGTCAGCCACCTGCTTTTGACCAGCTCGAGTCAAAGACTCAGATGTTCGAAACCGGAATCAAGGTCATCGACTTGCTCACCCCTTATGTTCAGGGTGGAAAGATCGGTCTATTCGGTGGTGCCGGTGTTGGTAAGACCGTTTTGATTCAGGAAATGATTTACCGCGTGGCAGAAAACCACGACGGTGTTTCGGTTTTCGCCGGTGTTGGTGAGCGTACTCGTGAGGGCAACGACCTAATCGACGAA
>CAIKYE010000003.1 GCA_903831585.1 uncultured Micrococcales bacterium
CGGAGTGAACCACAACGGTTCACTCGAGCGCGCTCTCGAGATGGTCGAGGTCGCCAAAGATGCCGGTGCCGACATCATCAAGTTTCAGACATTTTCTGCCGACAAGCTAGCTCGCAAAGACGCGCAGCTTGCCGAATACCAAAAGTTGGGTTCCGGCGACACTCGCTCGCAGTGGGATCTGTTGAAGGGCCTCGAGCTTTCGCACGCAGAGTTTGCGACCATTCGTGATCACGCGAAGAAGCGCGGCATCGGATTCTTGTCGACGGGTTTTGACCTCGACGAGTTGCAGTTCTTGATTGATGAATTACATATTCCAATGGTTAAGGTTGCCTCTGGCGACCTAACTTTTGCGCCGATGCTTTTCGAAGCGGGTCGCTCTGGGTTGCCAGTAATTCTGTCTACCGGAATGGCAAACCTAGAAGAGATTCAAAAGGCGCTCAAGTTCATCGCAGTTGGTTTGGCAGTTTCTGGCGGCGTGTTTGAAGTGCAGACACTGCCAACCGCAGAAAACCTTGACCGCGCCTGGGGCGATGCACGTGTGCAGCAGATCATGCGCGACAAGGTGACGATTTTGCACTGCACAACCCAGTACCCTGCAGAGCTCGACATTTTGAACCTAAAGGCAATCAACCTAATTGCCGAGCGCTTTGGCTTGCCGATTGGTTACAGCGATCACTCGTCGGGCACTGTTGCCTCTGTGGTTGCGGTTTCGCTCGGTGCAACCGTTATCGAGAAGCACTTCACGCTAGACAAGACGATGGATGGCCCTGACCACATGGCGTCACTCGACCCGCAAGAGTTGAAGTCGCTCGTCTCACAGATTCGCGATGCTTCTATTTCGCTTGGCGAATCAATCAAAGAGTGCCAGCCGATCGAAGTCTCCAACCGCGCCGCCGTTCGTCGCTCGCTGGTCGCTAAGAACGCGATTGCCGCAGGTTCGGTTATTCGCGAGGCAGACCTCGAGTGCCGCCGCCCAGGTGCCGGTCGCACCAGCTTTGATTTCTATGAGGTGGTCGGCACGACCGCCTCAAAAGACTATGAAGTTGGCGAATACGTTGCCTAAAGACACCCAGTTGCCTATGCCCAACCTGCTGATGGTTGGCGGTGGCGGTCATGCCAGTGTGCTTCAAGAGCTTTTGACTGAGGCTGGGCACGACCTGGCCGGCTATGTTGCACCGAGCGATGCTGGCCTGCTTCTCGAGGGTGAGCTGGAGCGCTACACCGACGAACAGGTTTTGGCGTTGAACCCCGAAGAGTTCTTGCTAATCAACGGTCTTGGTTCGTCTGGCGACCTTTCACTTCGCGCTTCGGTGTTTGTGAAGTTCAAGGCAGCCGGTTTCAACTTCTTGCAGTTGGTGGCCCGCACGGCGCACGTTAGCGATAGCGCAGCTGTTACCGAGGGTGTGCAAGTTATGCACATGGCCGTTGTTCATACAGATGCCAAGATCGACGACAACACTATTGTCAACACCGGCGCAATCGTCGAGCACCACAACGTGATTGGCGCACACTGCCACATTTCAATCGGTGCCGTGCTTGCCGGAAACGTAACCGTTGGCGATCGAACACATATCGGGGCCAACGCAACCGTTCTTCAGGGAGTCACAATTGGCTCGAACTGTATTATTGGCGCTGGAGCAGTTGTTTTGAATGATGTGCCCGATGGTCACGTTGCCGTTGGTGTCCCGGCAGTATCGAAGTGGAGAGTCTAATCGTGATCACCGATTTGAAGTCACTCACTGTTAGCCAGAACGCAACCCTCTTGCAGACCATCGAAGCAATCAACGTCGGCGCAAAACAGATTGCACTTGTCGTCGACGAAAACTCAAAGTTACTCGGCACAGTTACCGACGGCGATGTTCGCCGCGGATTGCTTCGCGGACTAGCACTCGACGCATCGGTTGCCGAAGTCATGAACAAGGCACCGCACGTTGCCTCACCAGACGAAGACCCGCAAGAAGTCATGGCGCGCGAGTTCTCGAA
>CAIKYE010000004.1 GCA_903831585.1 uncultured Micrococcales bacterium
GTAGCCCTGAGTCTGTTCGCTGCGCTCCCAGGTTGACTCCCAAGATGGGCCTGCGAAAAGGGTCGAGTCGAGAACGATCTTGCTAACCGCCTGGCCCTTTAGTGCGGCGTTCACGGCAACGGCTAGGTCACTGAGTTTTGGGGCATCACGATAGACAGACTGTTTTCCGTTGGCCGTGCGAGAGAGAGTTGGGTCTCCGGCACCGACCAGGTAAATGGTCGCAAGGTTTGCGGGGTCTTGGTAGACCTTGGTTTCAACTCGATAGTTTGGGCCGAGAACCTGCAGTGCAGCTGCAGCGGTCAACAACTTGAGCGTCGACGCGGGCGCTGAGCCCACCTGGCCGTTTCGATCGAACAGCACCTCGTCGGTGGCCGGGTTGATCACGACTGCCGAGAAGGTGGCTAGTTTTGCATCTGCCGCTGCCTCGGCAACGCTGCAGGTGCGGGCATCGGTCGGGGTCGTCGAAGGCGTTGCAGTTGGAGTAGCCGAAGTATCAGTGGGACTGTTGTCGGCCGAGTTGCTTGAAGCGGTTCCAGAAATGCTGAAGCCACCAATGATTAGGGCCAATGTGGCAACACCCGAAGCTGCGCCAATTGCAACCTGCTTGAGATAGGCGAACTTTGCCTTACCTTCTGACAAAACACTCCCCTGACGGCTAATGACTATAGAGACAAGTCTAACTTGACAGCAAACTTGGCCGACGTGGCGACTCTTAGACTTAGAACATGAAAAAACTCATTGCCTCTGCACTGCTTGCCCTAGCCACCTCATTTTTTGCTGCCCCTGCGGCGATCGCTCACGATGATGTTGTGTCGACTTACCCAAGCTCGGGCGAAACAGTCGAAGCTGGCCTAGTCGGCATCGAGGTGCTTTTTTCTGAAGACGTTATGGTCAGCGAAAACAATGATGGTCTTGAGATTCGAATAAGTGACTCGCAGGGAAACGAGCAGCCGGTTGGTTGTTTGAGTGCGGCCGGCGCTGGGCTTTATAGCACGGCATCGCTTGCGGCTGCCGGCGACTACACGGTCGTCTGGCGCTCGGTCGGTAACGACGGCCACCCACTCGAGGGAACTTTCAAGTTCAGCCTCACTAACACTTCGAACTACGAACAGCAAAGCGCAGATCAGATTCCATGCGCGATTGCATACGACTCAGAGGCCCCACTGGTTACAGCCGATGGAGCCAAGACAGCCGACGACAATAACGGTCTGGTTGGCTTGGCAATCGGTGCCGCATTCATAGTCGTCGGAACCGTAACCGGTGCAATTGCGGTTCGCGTTCGTGAACGTAATGAACGCAAGAAGCCGAAGAAGCTCTACGAAGACTAGCCCTGCGGCGGGCCGGCTAGGCGATCTACATCGCCGAGTATGGCCTCGAACTCTTCGCTCGACATCAAGCTCAACTCGATAACAACTTCGCGAACCGTTTTTCCTTCGAGTTGGGCACGCTGCGCCACCAGGGTTGCGTTCTCATAGCCGAGCATTGGCGAGAGTGCTGTCACGAGTCCAATCGAATTCTCAACGCTTAGGCGAAGTACGGCTTCGTTGGCCGTGATGCCAGAAATGCACTTGTCTGCCAACGTGTAGCAAGCCGCACGCAACTGCGTGATGCCCATCATCAGCGCACGACACATGATTGGCTCGAAGGCGTTTAGTTGCA
>CAIKYE010000005.1 GCA_903831585.1 uncultured Micrococcales bacterium
GCACTCGTGACAAACCACGACACCGAACGCAATGGCGGAGCAATCACCTACCAGTTCGGCAAAGCATTCAACCTGGCATCGGTCTTCACGCTCGCCTCAACCTATGGCAAGCCGATGATGTATTCGTCGTATGCCTTCAGCGACACCGATGCCGGGCCAATTTCCGGGCCAGACGGCTACCAGCCTGTCGCACAGTGTGTCAGCAACCCGAACCCCGACTACGGCATTTATCAAGACGGCGACTGGATTTGCCAGCACCGCTGGCCAGCCATGAAGGGCATGATCGCCTTTCACAAGGCCGTCGGCAAGAGCGAGTTCACTGACATTTGGCAAGAGGGCGAAGCCTACGGCTTCGGTCGCGGCAAGCTCGGCTTCATCGTTTTCAACACCGGAGCAACCGATGTGAGTGCAACAATCAAGACTTCACTGCCCGCTGGAGACTACACCGACAGAATCGGTGGCGGCACAGTGACAGTTGCCAATGATGGTTCAATCAAGGTCGATGTCGCAAGTTGGACTGCGGTTGCAATAGACGTTAAGTCAAACAAGTAACTTTAAACTAACGAGTTGCGCCAGGCTTTGTGCATTCTTGCGAACTTGCCGGTTCCGGCAATTAGCTTCGCAGGCTTGTCGTCTTCGATGATCTTTCCGTGTTCCATGACCAGAACTCGGTCGGCAATCGAGATCGTGCTCAAGCGGTGAGCGATGATGATGGCGGTGCGATCCTTCAGCAGTGTCTGCAAACCGTATTGAACCAAACGCTCGCTCGGAATATCTAGCGAAGCGGTTGCCTCGTCGAGAATCAAGACAGCGGGGTTCGCGATGAATGCTCGCGCGAACGAAATCAACTGACGCTGACCCGCGCTAACGCGACCACCACGCTTGTTGACATCTGTGTCGTAACCCTCTGGCAACGAAACAATGAAGTCGTGCACGCCGACCGCCTTGGCGGCAGCAATGATTTCTTCTTCTGTTGCGTCCGGCTTGCCGAGTGAGATATTGCCACCAATGGTTCCAGAGAACAGATAGGCCTCTTGGGTGACCATGACCACCGCGCTGCGCAGGTTGTCGTTGGTCAGATCGCGAAGGTCGACGTCGTCGAGTTTGACTGCACCTTCGCTCGGGTCATAGAAGCGGGCAACGAGCTTGGCGAGAGTCGACTTGCCAGCACCGGTGGTGCCAACCAGGGCGATGGTCTGCCCCGCCGGAATGGTTAGGTCAAAATCAGGCAAGATGGTGGCGCCCTGGCCATAGTGAAAGTTCACCTTGTCGAATTCGAGCTTGCCCTTGGGGTTCTTGAGCGCAACGGGCTTGGCGGGCTCTGGCACGGTCGGCTGCTCTTCGAGAACACCCGAGATCTTCTCGAGCGAAGAGTTGGCCGACTGAAAGGCGTTATAGAACATCGCCAGCCCTTCCATCGGGTCAAAGAATCGGCGGGCATACAAGATTGCGGCTGTCAGCACGCCAATGCCAAGGTCGCCCTCGATAACGCGCATGCCGCCAAACAGAAGCACTGCTGCAGTTGCGATGTTTCCGATCACAATCAGGCTCGGGTCGTAGATTCCGAAAAGCTGAATTACCCTGGCGTTCACGAATCGGTAGTCTTCGACCAGTTCGCTGTATTCCTCTTGGTTGCGCTTCTCTTTTCTGAATGCTTTAACCGCGCGGATGCCGGTCATGGTCTCAACGAAGTGCACAATCAACTTGGCCGAGGCAACGCGGGTCTTTCTATAGTTGAGTCGAGTGTTCTTCTGAAACCAACGAGTCAAGAAAAACAGCGGAATCAGCGAGAACATGATGACGCCGAAGCTGCTCAAATCGAGCAAAGCAAGTGCCACCGCCGTGAAGATCATGTAGAGAATTCCAGCGACCATTTCGTTGCCGCCGGTGTCGAGAAGTTCTTTGATTGCGTCGAGGTCGCTGGTCTGGCGAGCGATTACGCGACCAGAGGTGTATTTCTCGTGAAACTGCAAACTCAACTTTTGAGTGTGCACAAAGATGCGGTTTCGCAAATCATAGATAACACCCTGGTTGGTCTTGGCAGCGTAGAGCAAGAACCATGCGATCAAAACTCCGTTTGCGGTGGCGGCAAATAAGAACGCACCGACGGTAAACAAGAGTGGTGCGACGTTTTCTTTCATTGCCTGAGGAAGAGCCCAGTCGATTCCGAGAGCAATCAGTCCGGGGCCAATAACGCGAAGCGCTTGGCTACCAATTACCAAAAGCAAGCTGACCGCAAGACGCTTCTTGATTGGCTTCACAAGACTGATAAGCAATCTGCGTGAACGCAGCTTGATAGCTAGAGCGTCTTCTTTGTTCAGCTCAATGCGGTCTTCGTTGGCGACTCCCTGCATGCTCATTTCTTGGTCACCTTCTTGCGTGGTTTCGATTTCAGTTCGTTGCCGTCGGCATCGAGACTTGAGATTACGTGGCGGTAGTGATCGTTGGTGGCCAGCAGTTCGCTGTGCTTGCCGATTGCCGTGATCTTGCCATCTTCGAGCAGCGCAACCTTGTCAGCCAACTGAACGGTAGATGGTCTGTGTGCCACAATCAGCGCGGTGGTGCTCTTCAGCACGGTTCTAAGGGCATCTTCGACCATGGCCTCGGTGTCTACGTCTAGCGCTGAAAGCGGGTCGTCGAGCACCAAAACTTCTGGCTTAGAAGCAACCGCGCGAGCTAGCGCTAAACGCTGACGCTGGCCGCCAGAGAGACTCAAACCCTCTTCACCAATGCGGGTGTCTAGACCCTCTGGAAGGTCATAGACAAACTGGGCCTGGGCAATTTCGATGGCCTGGCTGAGCTCTTTCTTGGTGGCGTTCGGGCGACCGAGCAAGACGTTGTCACGAACGTTGGCCGAGAACAGGGTGGCGTCTTCGAACGCCATGGCGATGTGCTTGCGCAACTCGGTGCGGTTCAAATCGCGAATGTCAACGCCGTCGAGCTCGACCGAGCCGCCGGTAACTTCATACAGCCTCGTCGAGAGTGCGGTCAGGGTCGACTTTCCGCATCCGGTGATGCCGATCAGTGCAACCGATTCGCCTGGCTCGAGCACGAGGTTCACACCGTTGAGAAGATCGGGTTGGTCTTCTGGTGCATCTGCATATCTAAAGTGAACGTCTTTGAACACCAAACGACCCTGGGGTTTTTTGATGGTCTTTGCTTTTGCCGGGTCGGTGATTTCAACCGGAGCATCGAGCACCTCAAAGAAACGTTCGACAGCGGTCTTCGCATCTAGAGTCATCGACAGCAAGAAACCTACAGACTCGGTTGGCCAGCGCAAGACGGTAGTAGTTGCAAACAATGCGACTAAACCACCGACTGTTAGTTCCCCGGTCGAAACCAACCAGACACCGATTAGAAGCGAAAGGCCAACCGCAAATTCGGGAATCAAGGCAAGGTAAATCCAGATGTTGGCGATGAGTCGCGCTTTTTTCATTTCGGTTGAACGAAGGTTCGAAGCATCCATCGCAAACTTGTCTGCGAAGTAACCGCTGCGACCAAAAGCTTTAACCACGCGGATACCGTGCACCGACTCTTCGATCGAAGTGGCTAGGTCACCGGCCTGGTCTTGGCTAACGCGAGCAACCGCGTGATATTGCTTTTCGAATCGATAGCCACGAATCCAGATTGGAATCGAAGTGAGCAAAAATAGCAAGCCTAGAATCCAGTGAAAGGTGAACAGCACCCCGATGCCGATGATGATGGTCAAACCGTTGGCAACAAGCAATACCAAACCGAATGAAAGCCAACGGCGAATCAGGCTGAGGTCACCGGTGACACGGCTGAGCAACTGACCGCTGGGCCACTTGTCGTGAAAGGCCACCGGAAGATCTTGAAGTTTCGCATAGAGAGTGCGACGCATGCCGGCCTCAACGTGTGTGCCAGGGGTTAGCACCAGCCAGCGGCGAAGCAGCACCATAACTGCCTCGAGAAGACCAAAGCCGAGCACGGCCAGAACCGCCGGAAGCAGCGCCTCGAAGGTGCCGTTGTCGTTTAGACGGTTTACCAGAGCGCTCAAGAACTGGGGAATGGTAAGTGCAAACATGTGGGCGGCCAGTGCCGTGACCGTGCCCAGAATCATTCTGGGTAGGGCCTTTTTGGCAAAGGGGAATATGCGTAGCAACGTAGCTACTGTGCCGCGGGGTTTCACTTAATACCTAACTGCTGACTCCCAGGATTATTCCAGAATCGGGCCAGCCTTGCAGTCTATGTGAATATTTCGGTGGGCAAGGCGCGAAACTCAGATATTTTATAGGGACACTTTTTAATGAA
>CAIKYE010000006.1 GCA_903831585.1 uncultured Micrococcales bacterium
CGGAGTGATACCCGAAGACGCAAGCCGGGCTGCCGAGAGTGCTTCTTTGGCTTCGGGTGTCGCGAGTTTTTCCATTTCACGAACCCAAAGAACATAGGCCTGAGAATCGGCCGCACGAAGTTCAGACTGTTGCTCAAGAAGTTCCATGGCTCCGAGCGAACCGTCTTCGCCCTGAGCGGCGATCAAAGCTTCGGCAAGATCGGCATCGCCGAGCGCTAGCTTCTTAGGGGGCTCAAAGGGGTTAGTCATAACGAAAATACTAATGCCGCGCCATTTCTGACGCGGCATTCATATTCTCTTATGAGAACAGTGGGCCCTACCGGGCTCGAACCGATGACATCCACGGTGTAAGCGTGGCGCTCTACCAACTGAGCTAAAGGCCCCTCGGATGAGCGTAATACACGCGCGCCCTTGGAGCAACCCGAGTGTCTAGAGGGCCAATACAGTTAGTGCGCGCTGGTACTCTTCGAGACTTCTGGCTTGTCCAGGAGCAGTAACGAACTTGGCAACCAATTTGCCCGCCTTGTCGATTACGAATGTAGCTCGGTTCGAGATGCCGGCTTCCTCGAGAAACACCCCGTACTTCTTGGCAACGTCGCCGTGTGGCCAAAAGTCAGCTAAAACAGAGAACTTGTAGCCCTCTGAGTCGGCAAAGGCCTTCTGAACAAATTTGCTATCTACCGAAACAGCTAGCAATTCAATGCCATCGCGCTCGAAAGTGGCGAAATTGTCGCGAAGCTCGCAGAGCTCACCCGTGCAGATTCCTGAGAACGATAGCGGGTAAAACACGATCACAACGGGCTTTTTGCCTGCAAAATCTGAGAGCGAAACTGTGTCGCCGAACTGGTTTACCAGGCTGAAATCTGGGGCGTCATCGCCGATTATTAGGGTCATTGGCTTCCTTATCGTTGGTTATCAATCAAAACATACCGAACTGGGCGAAACTTCCCCCAAATCACAGAATAAACTTGCCTAGGCTCAAACCCGAGCCAAAGCAGTTCCATCCCCCACGAAAGAGGATGTCGGTGTCAATCAATAACCAGGACGCTTTCTCAGTCAGCAACCCAGATCTTGACCCTGAAGAGACGCGTGAGTGGCTTGAATCACTTGATGCCGTAGCCCGCGTTCACGGTCGTGGCCGTGCCCGTGAAATCATGCTGAACCTGCTTCGACGCTCACACGAACTTCAGCTGAACGTTCCTTCGATTCCGACCACGGATTACCTGAACACCATCGCTCCAGAGAACGAAGCCGAATTTCCTGGCGATGAAAACATTGAGCGCGCATATCGAGCTTGGATGCGTTGGAACTCTGCAATGTTGGTGCATCGAGCACAGCGCCCAGGCATCGCAGTCGGCGGACACATTTCGACATTTGCATCTTCTGCTTCGCTTTATGAAGTTGGTTTCAACCACTTCTTCAAAGGTCAAGATCACCCGAGCGGTGGCGACCAGATTTTCATTCAGGGTCACGCTTCACCTGGCCCATACGCTCGCGCATTTCTTGAGGGTCGACTAACTGAGAACCAGCTCGACGGCTTCAGACAAGAAAAGTCACACGCCGGTGGCGGTCTGTCTTCATACCCGCATCCACGTTTGATGCCAGACTTCTGGCAGTTTCCAACGGTCTCGATGGGTATCGGCCCGATCAACGCAATTTATCAAGCACAATTCAATCGATACCTATCCGGTCGTGGTTTCAAAGACACGAGCGATCAAAGAGTGTGGGCTTTCCTCGGTGACGGCGAGCTTGACGAAGTCGAATCGCGCGGAGCATTGCAGCTGGCTGCAAACGATGGACTCGACAACCTGACTTTTGTTGTGAACTGCAACCTGCAGCGACTCGATGGTCCGGTTCGAGGCAACGGAAAAATTATTCAGGAACTCGAGAGTTTCTTTAGAGGCGCGGGTTGGAATGTTATCAAGGTGGTTTGGGGTCGCGAGTGGGATGCCCTGCTAGCCAATGATCATGACGGCGCCCTTGTCGACCTAATGAACAAGACGCCAGATGGCGACTACCAGACCTACAAGACCGAAGACGGCGCTTTCGTTCGTGAAAACTTCTTCGGACGTGATCCTAGAACCGCCAAGCTGGTCGAGGGCATGACCGACGACCAGATCTGGGGCCTCAAGCGCGGTGGCCACGATTACCGCAAGGTCTATGCGGCCTACAAGTCGGCCGTCGAGCACAAGGGGCAGCCGACTGTCATTCTGGCCAAGACCATCAAGGGCTTCAGCCTTGGCAAGTCTTTCGAGGGTCGAAACGCCACCCACCAGATGAAGAAGTTGACTCTTGAAAACCTCAAGGGCTTTAGAGACGAACTAAAGATTCCAATCACCGATGCGCAACTAGAAGAAAATCCATACCAGCCGCCTTACTACCACCCCGGTCAAGATGCGCCAGAGATTCAGTACATGCATGAACGACGCCGTGAACTCGGTGGATACCTTCCAGAACGTCGAAGCAAGTATGTTGATTTCAAACTGCCGAGCGAAGAGACATACAAAATCGCAAAGGGCGGATCAGGAACTCAGGGCGTTGCGACCACGATGGCTTTCGTGCGTCTGATGAAAGATCTTCTTCGCTCTCCGGAATTTGGCGATCGAATCGTTCCAATCATTCCCGACGAAGCGCGAACATTCGGAATGGACGCATTCTTTCCAACCGCAAAGATTTACAACCCGAATGGTCAGCACTACATTTCTGTAGACAGAGACCTGCTGCTCTCTTACA
>CAIKYE010000007.1 GCA_903831585.1 uncultured Micrococcales bacterium
GATGAGATAGGTGGCAAGTGCAGAAGGCAATATTGAGTCGAGGCGATCCATGATGCCTCCGTGACCGGGCAACCAAGAACTCATGTCTTTCACGCCAAGGTCTCGCTTGATAAGTGACTCGGCAAGGTCGCCGAACACCGCCGTTAGTGTGAGCGCTCCGGCGATTAGAACACCCCACCACCATTCGATGTGCAGCAAGAACAGGGCGCAGAGAATTGCCGTAACCAGAGCTGCGGTGATAGATGCGACAAGCCCTTCAATAGTCTTTTTTGGGCTCACTCCCGGAGCCAACTTGGTGCGGCCAAGTTTGCGACCAACCAGGTAGCCGAAGGTGTCAATCATAGAGACAACCAGCACAAAAGTCAGGACCCACTCTTGACCGTCATCAGGCCTGCGCAACAACATCATGGCAAACGAAAGAGTCAGCGGAAGATAGATAACCAAGAACGCGGCTGCCGCGTAATCGCGAAGCGTGTTCTGTAGGGCCTGCATTGGTGAGACCCGTCGCTCCCACAGCAGGTGTACAGTGCGCCAAATAATCAGCGCTGCCACTATTGCAATGGAAAAGACCCACTGAACAAAGTCACCGAAGAAGAACGTGGCAGGCATGATCATGACAGAGCCAACCACAGCCGGAACCCTCGGCACGTACCAGCCCTTTAGACGAAGAGCGGTAGATAGTTCCCAGGCTCCTATGCCTGCAGCGACGGCAACCATAACCATGAGAAAGACGCCGTTAAAAGCATTTACCGAGAACAGAAACATACCGCCAAGCAGCAGTCCGACTGACATCGACTTAGAGAGACTGCGACCCTCTGGCTTGGCAACGCTCATTAGACCTCGAGTAGTTCGGCTTCTTTGCGCTTCAACGCTTCGTCGATTGCATCGACGTGTGTCTTTGTTGCAGCATCAAGATCTTTTTCGCCGCGGGTGATCTCATCGTCGCCGACCAAACCGTCTTTCTTTAGCGCGGCCAAGTCGTCGTTGCCCTTGCGGCGAATATTACGAATCGCAACCCTGGCGTCTTCTGCCTTGGCCTTCACGAGCTTCACATACTCTTTGCGTCGTTCTTCGGTTAGGTCTGGCAAAACCACGCGGATGAGATTGCCGTCATTCTGCGGATTGGCATCAAGGTTTGGCATCGAGCGAACCGCAGCCTCAATGGCCTTGAGAGCGCTCTTGTCATAAGGGGTGATCACGATTGTGCGTGCCTCGGGATTGGCAAGCTGAGCCAGTTGAGCTAGCGGGGTTGGAGTTCCGTAGTAGTCGACCATGACCTTCTGAAACAGCTGAGGGTTTGCGCGGCCGGTGCGAACGTTGCCGAAGTCTTCTTTTGCCGCGTCGATGGCCTTCGACATTTTTTCGTTTGCGGTGGCCAGTATTTCTGAAATCATGCTTCTCCTGTTTAAAGATTTACGACGTTACGAACGTGCCAATCTTCTTTCCCTTTATTGCATCGATTACGTTGCTATTGCCTTGCATAGCGAAGACTCGCATAGGCATGTTGTTATCCATGCAGAGGCTGAATGCAGTGGCATCAACAACCTTTAGTCCTTGCACAAGCGCCTCTTGATAGGTGATTCGCTCAAGCTTCTTGGCGTTCAAATCTTTCTTTGGGTCGGCCGAATAAACGCCGTCTACACCGTTCTTGGCCACTAAGACCTCATCGGCCTTGATCTCGAGCGCGCGCTGCGCGGCCACTGTGTCGGTCGAGAAGTATGGAAGACCAGCACCGGCACCAAAAATTACAACGCGACCTTTTTCAAGGTGACGAATTGCCTTCAGCGGAATGTAAGGCTCGGTTACCTGAGCCATCGAGATCGCGCTTTGCACTCGGGTATCTACCCCGGCTTGCTCGAGAAAGTCTTGAAGAGCGAGGGCGTTCATGACGGTGCCCAACATACCCATGTAGTCGGCTCTCGCGCGCTCCATGCCGCGCTGTGAAAGTTCGGCACCTCTAAAGAAGTTTCCGCCACCGACAACGATTGCGACTTCGGCGTACTTAGCGCCCTCTGCAATTTCGCGAGCCATCTCGGCCACTATGTCTGGATTGATGCCTAGGGTTCCCCCACCGAAAGCCTCACCAGAAAGCTTGAGCAATACGCGACGCTTTTTACCTGGCAATTGGTCCTCCTTGGCTCTGATTCAGTCTCTATTCTAGGCGCGCAAAAGAAAAAGGCTCGGCCAAATGGCCGAGCCTTGATCCGTGGCTTGGGGTTTAGGCCCCAACACGCATGCGTGCAAAAGCCGAAACTGTGATGCCTGCGTTTTCGAGAACCTTGGCAACCGACAACTTGGTGTCTTTTGCGAAGTCCTGCTCGACAAGAACGTTCTCTTTGAAGAAGCCGTTTACGCGGCCTTCGACGATCTTGGTCAAAGCAGCCTCTGGCTTGCCTTCGTTGCGAGCGGTCTCTTCTGCGATGCGGCGCTCGGTTGCAACAACCTCAGCGCTGATCTCATCGCGGTTAAGTGCGGTCGGTGAGAAAGCTGCGATGTGAACTGCAACATCGTGAGCTGTCTCAGCGTCGTTACCCGAGTATGCAACCAAAACGCCAACCTGCGGAGGCAGGTCCTTGCTGGTGCGGTGTAGGTAGGCATCAACTGCGTCGCCCTCTGCAACTGCAACGCGACGAAGTTCTACCTTCTCGCCCATGATTGCTGCTTCGTCGTTAATTGCGTCAGCAACCGACTTGCCGCCCATGTCTGCAGATAGAGCAGCTTCGAGAGACTTTGCGCCAGCGGCAACAACTGCATCGGCTACCTTGTCGGCTAGCTCAATGAATACAGAAGCCTTAGCTACGAAGTCAGTCTCGCAAGCAAGCTCGATCAACCAACCGGTTCCGCCGTTAATGCGAGCCACGATTAGACCGTTGCTTGTTGTGCGTCCTTCGCGCTTGGTAACGCCCTTTAGACCTTTGAGTCGAAGAACTTCCATGGCTTTGTCAACGTTGCCATCGGCCTCGTCAAGCGCACCCTTGCAGTCCATCATTCCAGCGCCGCTCTTTTCGCGAAGCGCCTTTACATCTGCAGCTGTGTAGTTAGCCATTACTTAACCTCTTCTACAGAAACAACCTCTGCTGCTTCAACCGGTGCGTCAACTGCAACTTCTGCCGCTGGTGCGCTCTGCTCAAGCAGTTCGCGCTCCCACTCGGCTAGAGGCTCTGCGGCTTCTTCTGGCTTGGCGTGGCGTGCGATTAGACCCTCTGCAACTGCATCTGCAATAACGCGGGTTAGAACCTGTACCGAGCGAATTGCGTCGTCGTTTCCAGGAATACCAATGGTGACCTCGTCTGGGTCACAGTTGGTGTCGAGAATTCCGATTACTGGAATTCCAAGTTTCTTAGCCTCGGTGATTGCGAGGTGCTCTTTGTTGGTGTCGACAACCCAAATGACCGAAGGGGTCTTTGTGATGTTACGAATACCACCTAGTGACTTGTCGAGCTTGTCGCGCTCACGGCGAAGAATTAGAAGTTCCTTCTTGGTAAGACCGGTCTTGGTCGCACCGCTGAAGTCCATAACTTCGAGTTCCTTGAGACGTGCAAGACGCTTCTGGATGGTTCCGAAGTTGGTTAGTAGTCCACCCAACCAGCGCTGGTTGATGTAAGGCTGACCAACGCGAAGAGCCTGCTCAGCAATTGCCTCTTGAGCCTGCTTCTTGGTTCCAACGAACAAGACTGATCCACCGTGTGCAACGGTGTCCTTTACGAACTCGTAAGCCTTGTCGATGTAGGTCAGTGACTTCTGCAAGTCAATGATGTAGATACCTGAGCGGTCGGTCAGAATGAAGCGACGCATCTTTGGGTTCCAGCGACGAGTCTGGTGTCCGA
>CAIKYE010000008.1 GCA_903831585.1 uncultured Micrococcales bacterium
GGAATCTCGACCCAGAAGCTCCACGCCCGCGGACCCATGGGCATCTTGGAGCTGACCAGCACCAAATGGCTGGTGCGCGGGGCCGGTCAAACCCGTGCCTAGGGTAGTCTTAACCACGGGTACAAAGGAGAAAAATGTCTAGAATTCTTGCCGAAGGCGCAGTGCACGGCGTTGAGCTTCCGTTTCCATCTTTCTTTTTCGGCGTGATTGCCATGGCGGTTTTCTTGCTTATGGGCTGGGTCACCTGGAGCTACCGTGACGTTGCAAACCGCCACGAACACAAGAGCAACGACTCTAAGGCGCATCACTAAGCCACTAAGGCGCTTATAGGTTTTTATGACCAAACTTCGACTGGGTGTAATGGGTGGAACTTTCGACCCTATTCACCATGGCCACCTTGTAGCAGCAAGCGAAGTCGCCGCTGCCCTCAATCTTGACCAGGTTATTTTCGTTCCAACCGGTGAACCCCCGCAGAAGCCAGATGTAACCAACTCTGAAGATCGCTATCTAATGACGGTTATTGCAACCGCCTCAAATCCTAGATTCAACGTGAGTCGCGTCGACATCGATCGCGATGGACCCACCTATACCGTCGATACGCTTCGAGACATTCAGGCGGCTCACCCCGACGCAGAACTTTTCTTCATCTCGGGAGCCGATGCCATCACTCAGATTTTGGGTTGGAAAGACTTCGACGAGCTATGGGGAGCCGCAAAATTTGTTGCGGTTAGCCGACCAGGTCACGCAATGAAACTGCCCGAGAGCGCTCCGGCCGGTGCGATCGAGGTTCTCGAGGTTCCAGCTCTTTCCATTTCATCAACCGATGTCAGACGCCGCTCGGCCAATGGTGATCCGGTTTGGTATTTGGTTCCAGACGGTGTCGTTCAATACATCAACAAACACAATCTCTATCGAGGCACTAATGGGTAGCGCGTTTTTTGACCCGGATGACTTCGACACAACCAGTATTGCCAATGTTTCAGCACCGTTCTCTGCGCCAATATCGGCACCCGTTGATCGCGAGCCGGTAATCGCTGCTGCCGCTGAGAAGCCAAAGTTTTTCGAGCTCAAACCTGTCGGGTCTTCAACCGCGGCTGCAGCGCCACTGGTCGAGCCTATTCGTATGCCGGAGCCATTGACCCTCCCGAGCGACTTTCCGTCATTCGTTGCACCAGAAGGCATGCACGTTGACCTGAGTGACCTTGCCATCGGCAGCGATGAGCCGCTGACTCGTCGTCAAATGCGTGAAATTCAGAAACTTACCGGCAGTGATGTAATCAATCAGATACCCGCCGCAGAGCTCTCACTCGAAACCGAAATCGAATATGAACCTGATTTGGCAGAGCAGATTGCCAATCAAGAAGCCGATTCAACCCAACTAGCCACCTCGAGCGAATACTCGGTCGGCCCGGCAACTGCCGACGACTTTTCTTATCTAACGGCGCAGGCCGAGCCGATGTTCGAGGTATCACCCGGATTGGTCATCGAGCCGACTACTAACTCAATAATCATCGATCAGGTTCAAGATCTAACCAACTACACCGCAACGGTAAGCGAAACCGGAGAGATCTTAACCACGGGTGCGATTCAATTGCCGATTGCAATTTCTGATAACGGCACCGGGGAGATTCAGATTATTCAAGAGGCCGCAGCCCTCGATTCGGCTATCCAGGTCGATAACTCAACTGGATTCATCAACACAATCGCACCAATGCGAGTCACCGGAGTGGTCAATGCCATTTCGAAGTTCAAAGTGATTCCAACTAATCTCAAACGCGGCAGCAGCCACCCATACTTGGTGTTGGCAGCTGCAGTTGGCATGATCGCACTCGGCGGTCTTGTTGTTGCGGTATTCATGCTTCAAATAACCTAGGAAAACGTGACCGCTACCTCAAACGCAATCAAACAAGCCAATATCGCCGGACTTGCCGCCTCAGACAAAATCGCAGAGAACATAGTTGCGCTAGACGTATCGGAGCTAATGCCGTTGACCGACATTTTCTTGCTTGCCTCTGGCCGCAACGAACGTCAGGTCTCGTCTATCGCTGACGAAATCGAAGACAAGATGCTCGAGGCAGGTTTCAAGACACTGCGCCGCGAAGGAAAAGAACTCGGCCGCTGGATTCTGATCGACTTCGGTGACATCGTCTGCCACGTTATGCACGAAGAAGACCGCATGTACTACTCGCTAGAGCGACTCTGGAAAGACTCTCCGGTAATCAAACTCGATGTTTCAGTTAACTAGTTTTGCTATAAACTGACCTAGCAACAAAGAACGGGCCTATGGCGCAGCTGGTAGCGCACCTGCATGGCATGCAGGGGGTCAGGGGTTCAAATCCCCTTAGGTCCACGACAGAAAAACCTCCGAATTCGGGGGTTTTTCTTTTGCCGGTCAGGTCATTGAATTGGCGCAATCTAAACTGAAACCATGACAGCAACCTATCGCGGCTTCACCTTCGAGCAAATCGCTAAAACCCTTGATCATTCGGTGCTAAAACCCGATGTAACGCAAGCCGACATCGAGGCTGGCGCTCAGATTGCTCGAAAATACGACACCGCGAGTTACTGCGTTCAAGGTGTCAACATTGCCCAAGCGGCCGAGTTGCTAGAGGGTTCGGGTGTTCCGGTTTGTGCCACTGTCGGCTTCCCGCACGGGGCCATAACCTCGGTGGCAAAGGCCTTCGAAGCCACCGAGGCAACGCGAAACGGTGCCACCGAGGTGGACATGGTCATCAGCGTTGGCAGTCTCATAAGTGGTGACGACGAGTTGGTTCTCGCAGACATCCGTGCAGTTGCAGAGGCCGCTCACGTTGGCGGTGCGCATCTCAAGGTGATTCTCGAGACAGCATTGTTGACTGCTGACCAGATCGTTCGAGGTTGCCAACTTTCAGAACAGGCGGGCGCTGACTTTGTTAAGACATCTACTGGTTTCTCGACAGCCGGGGCTACCCTCGAGAACATTCGCCTGATGAAGGCCACCGTTGGCGATCGTCTCAGGGTCAAGGCCTCTGGCGGAGTTCGCTCTGTCGACCAGGTAATCGACTTTATCGAGGCCGGAGTCAGTCGTTGTGGAACATCAAACGCAGAAGCGATTCTGCTCGAGTTCAACTCGCTCGCGTCTTAGCTGGCTTCGTGCTTTTGCAGCCACTGCTGCCAAAGTTCTCGAAGATCCCAGGCGTTCTCTGCCATTAGTGAAACACCCCGCACTCCGGTTCTTCTGGTCTTGCCAGAAATCAAAAGCAACTTGGTGTTGAACAGAATATGGCTGCAACGTTTTTGCGCCTCATCAAAGAACGTGCTGTCACTGCAACCGCTGCCATCGTCGAGGCTCACGAAGACCACGCGTTTACCTGAGCGCATCGGGGGAGTCTGAGTTGCCACACGGATACCAGCCACCAAGACATCGGTCTTGCTGCGCAGACCAACTAACTCATCGCTTCGCATAACACCCATCTCGTCTAGCATCGGTCGATACTGCTCGAGCGCGTGCTCGGTGAAGTCGAGATTGAGAATTTGCAGTTCGGCCTCGACCTTTTCGGCGTTGCTCGGCTCGGGCAAACCGGTTGGCAGATCTTTGAAATCGAAGTCGAAAGTCGGCTGATTCGGGTCGAGGTATTTTCGGTTCTTGCTCGCGTTGAGTTGTCGCACGCGGGCCAGCACGTCACCTCGGGTGTGCATCGGGCCGAAGTCGCCGAGCCTGAGTTCATCGAGCCCACC
>CAIKYE010000009.1 GCA_903831585.1 uncultured Micrococcales bacterium
CAACGAAAACGACGTCACCAAGTTTTTCAGCCGCGTAGGCAGTGATACCAATCGTTGCCACATCGCCCTCAACCTTGAGCCACTCGTGTTCTTTTGTGTAGTGAAGATCGGTTGGATTCGACATGCTCGGCTAGTGCTCTCTCTTATAAAACGGCAATTTCACGATTTTGTAGGGCTCTAAATTACCCCGCACGTCAAGACTAATCGTGTCGCCCACGCCAAAATTCCCATCACGAATGTAGGCCATCGCTACCGGGTAGCCGAGGGTTGGTGACAGCGCGCCAGAGGTAACCACCCCGATGGTTTCGCCGGTCGACGGGTGCTTGAGCTCGTAATCGGCTCGGGCGGCGCGTTTTCCCTCACCGACGAGAGCGATGAGTCGCTCTCTCGGCTCGGCAATCTTTTCTAGGGCTTCGCGGCCGACGAAGTCGTGCCCCTCGTCGAAGCGAATGACTTTGGCGAGACCTGCGTCAATCGGGGTGTGATGTTCGTCGAGTTCGTGACCGTAGAGCGGCATGCCAGCCTCGAGTCGCAGGGTGTCTCGGCAGGCTAGACCGGCGGCAATCAGACCGTTTTCGGCGCCTGCGCTGAGAATCTCGTTCCAGACATGGGCCGCATTGTCGGCAGAAACCAGAACCTCGAAGCCGTCTTCGCCGGTGTAGCCGGTGCGGCAAAGGTAAGCGCTCGCGCCACAAACCTCGGCCTCGGCAATCGAGTAATACTTGAGCTCGGCCAGGTTGGCAGCGGTGAGTTTTTGAAGAATGCCGGTGGCCTTTGGCCCCTGAATCGCGATCAGTGCCCAATCGTCGCTCTGATCGTCGACGGTGACCGCAAAGCCAGCTTTGCGATTCTCAAGCGCACTGGCAACCGCGCTTCGGTTTGAGGCGTTCGCAATTATCAAGAAGTTATCTGCTGCGAGTCGGTAGACAATCAGGTCGTCGATGATTCCGCCGACTTGGTCACAAATCATCGAGTACTTTGCTCGACCAATCGCAATCTCCGAGGCCATGCCAATTAGTGCGTAATCCAAGAACGCGGCCGCGTCATCCTCTGAAACAAAAATCTCTGCCATGTGCGAGATATCGAAAACTCCGGCGGCATTGCGCACGGCGTGATGCTCGGCAAGGTCGCTGCTGTAACGAACCGGCATGTCCCAGCCACCAAAGTCGGTAAAGCTAGCTCCGAGTCTTACGTGCTCGCCGTGCAGAACTGTCTGAGCCATTTGCTTCCTTAGTTTGATTCCGGTTGCTGTTGGGTTATGCAGTGAATTCCGCCACCGCGAGAAAATATTGGCCTGGCGTCGACGAGCACTACTTCGCGATTCGGGTAGCAAGATTCGAGAATCGCCTTGGCAACCTGATCGTTCTCGTCGTCGAAGGCGCAGAGAATAACGCCGCCGTTCACGAGGTAGTGATTGATATACGAATAGTCGACCCATCCGTGATTGTCTTTCAGGGTTTTGGGTGCCGGCACCGAAATCAATTCGAAACCACCGGCCTCCTCGAGAGTGCGCTTGACCTCGTGGCTCACCGAGAAGTCTGGGTGCTCTTGGTTGAGTTGATCGTGAAACAGAATTTTGCCACCGGGTGCGAAGCAGGCGACTATGTCGATATGCCCACGGGTTCCGAACTCGTCGTAGTCACGGGTGAGACCTCGGCGAATCCAAATCGCTCGTTTGGTGCCGAGCTTCTCGTGAATCTCGGCCTCGACCTCTTCGCGGGTCCAAGTTGAGTTGCGACCCTCGCCCAACTGAACGGTCTCGGTCATCATTACGTTGCCTTCGCCATCAACATGGATGCCGCCGCCCTCGTTGATGAGCTTGCTCGAGATCGACTCGACCAATGCGAAATCGGCTATCTGATTGGCTACGTGCTGGTCCTTGGCCCAAATCGCCCAACTGGTGGCACCCCAGCCGTTGAACACCCAGTCGACGGCCGCTACCTTGCCAGAACTGTTCTTGACGAAGCTCGGGCCGGTGTCACGCAACCAGCCGTCATCGAGCGAGGCCTCAATCAGTTCGACTCGGTCGTCTAGTAGCACCTTTGCTGCTGCAACATCGTCTGGCTCAATCAGCATCTTTACTGGTTCGAAACGAACAATCGCGTTTGCGACGGCGGCCCAGGCGGCAAAAGCCCTGTCGTTCTCGTTTGGGTCGTCTTCGTAATCTTTTGCCGGCCAGCCCATCCATGTGCATTCGTGCGGTTGCCACTCTGCGGGCATCACCCAACTCATCAGTATGAAACTCCGGCTATGCCGCCGTCTTCGCCGTCACCGTTCTCGGTGCGAGCGTTTGTGACCGGTTCGACCAGCATGTCGTAGGTGTCTGGGCGGCGAGTAGCCAAAAACGGAAACAGGTCGAGCCAATCTCGACGCTGATCGAGATCTAGATCTGCAACCAAAACTTCATCGCCTTCGCGAGCAGCCTGCGCAAGAACTCGCCCGTAAGGGTCGCAGATGAAACTGCTTCCATAGAAAGTTATCGAGCCCTCGTTGCCGTAGCGATTCGGAACAACCATGAAGGTTCCGTTTGCAATCGCGTTTCCAACAATCACCTGTCGCCAGAGTGGTTCGGTATCGAAATCGGGATGATCTGGTTCGCTGCCGATTGCGGTCGGATAGGCAAGCACCTCTGCACCGCGCAGCGAATAGTTGCGAACAACTTCTGCGAACCACTCATCCCAGCAGGTAGGCAAACCGATTTGCGCAATTGTGCCATCAAAGTCAAATTCATAAACCGGATACGGCTCGCCGTCGCTCGGCCCCTGCGCAAAGTATTGATCTTCGTAATAACCGGCTGTCACCGGGATGTGAAGTTTCGGAGTGCGAGAAACTATTCGACCGGCCGGGTCGACGACAATCGCAACATTAAGCCCGCGCCCATCTTGCATCGGCTGGTGCTCGTATAGCGAGATGTGCACGAACAAGTTGTTCTCGGCCGCTGCCTTGGCGGCAAATCGATAGGTCGGGCCGACATCGAGTGATTCGGCAAGAGAGTTGGGGGTGAAGTCGGGTTTGGTGTCTGCCATGTATCGGCTAAGGGTTAGCTCTGGTAAGAACACGATTTTGGCCCCTGCCTTGGCTGCGGCGGCAATGCCCTCGGCCAAGACGCCAAGGTGTTCGGCTTCGTCGGCATGCCATTTGGTTTGAACCAGAGCGACGCGCAGCGGCTGGCGTTCGGCCGGTTTGACCCGACTCAGGCTCGGCAGTGCTGCGGCAACGGTTAGCTTCACGGGCTAGTCCCTGTCAATTCGGTCGAGAATTTCACGGATGGTCTCGATCGTGGTGGTTGGGTTCACGATTGCGAACCTCAGGTTTGGCTCGCCCGCGTGAGAGCTCGGCACCACGAATGCGATCTGGTCTTCGAGCAGTTTCGCGCTCCACCGGTCGTAGTCTGCCTGCTTCCAGTTCTTCTTTTTGAAAACCACGACGCTAAGCATTGGTTCTCGAACTAGCTCGAGATCGTCGCGTTGGCGAATCAGCTCTGCCGCCTCGCGAGCCAGCTGGCAGTTGGTTTCAACCGCCTCACGATATGCGGCAACGCCGTGGGTCGCGAGCGAAAACCAAAGCGGCAGTCCACGTGGACGACGCGTGAGGTTGATTGCGTAGTCGCTGGGATTCCACTCGCCAGATTCGGTGAGCGTCTCGAGATACTCGCCGTGCTGGGTGTGAGCGAGCCTGGCAATTTCTGGATTTCGGTAAACCAAAGCGCAAGCATCGAAGGGAGCGAATAGCCACTTGTGTGGGTCGACAATAAAGCTGTCTGCCAGCTCGACCCCGGCAAAGAGTTTGCGCGTGCTCGGAGCCAGAATTCCGGCCAATCCATATGCGCCATCAACGTGAAACCAAATCTGATTTTGTTTTGCAACTTGACCGACTTCATCGAGGCGATCGACTATTCCAAAATTTGTGGTTCCCGAAGTTGCAACGATTGCAAAGACATCAACGTCCTTGGAATTGCTAAGAGCCTGCTCAACTGCTTCGCCGGTAAGTTGACCTTCGGCGTTGACCTTCGCTGCGATTATGTCAACATCCATGACACGCGCAGCGTTCTTTAAGCTCGAGTGCGCCTCGCTACTGCAGATAAATGCCCAGCGCGATGACTTTCGGCCACCGTTCTTCTCGGCGTAAAAACGTGCGGCGACAAGAGCCGAAAGGTTTCCAATAGTGCCGCCCTGCACAAAGACTCCACCGGCTGATTTCGGCAATCCGGTTTCGCGAACCAGCCACTCGATCACCTGGTTCTCGGCGTAAACCGCACCGGCGCCTTCCATCCATGAGCCGCCATAGATTGCCGAGGCAGAAACGATCAGGTCGAACAGTTTGGATGCTTCGGTCGGTGCCGAGGGAATGAACGAGAGGTAACCCGGGTGATCTGTGCTGATGGTCGAGGGTGCCAAGACTTCACCAAAGAGGGTTAGGGCTGCGCTGCCGCCCATGCCCGATTCAGAAATGGTTTGGCCGGCAAGTGTTTGAAGTTCAGCCTCGGCTTTTGGCGAATCTAGGGGAGGGGGCGAGTAACTGAGTCTCGTTCTGGCGTATTCAAATACCGCTTCACGCAGGTCTCCGGTGACCTCGTGCATCTTTGCACTCTCTGGCGTGGGCAATGCGGTTTCCTTCGCTAATCGGCTTGATTTAGAGCCTAGCCGAAGGGCTATCGAGCTTTTTTCATGGCCCTTTTGGTTAGCGAGATGCCAAAGCCGAAGGCGCTCAATGCCAAGAGTCCCCAGAACAGGTAACCCTGTTGTTGGGCTATGGCCTCGCAAGATGTCCAACCCTCAGCCTGAGCCGACTCAACGCAATTGCTTGGGTTCAAAAACCCAATAACAGAAGCAAGTGCCGCTACGACCGAAACCGTGGCGATCATCGCCCAGCTGTTGTTCTTAATCATTTGTCTCTCTCAGTTCTAGTGTTGCCAATACTATTCCTTGCCGTTTGTGCCACAACTATTCCGATAATTACCAGTACTCCACCGATTGCCTGCGACAAGTCAATCAATTGGCTCAACCAGAGAAAGCCAAAGATAAATGCAAAGACAGTTTCTGAGGTGCTCGCGATTCCGACAGCGCTCGCAGATAGATGACGCATTGCCAAAAATGTCAGCAACATAGGAATGAATGAACCAAACAGCATCACAAAGACAAGCAACGCCCAGGTTGGCAGATTGATTGCACCTAGGTTTTCGGTGAGGTTCAGCGTCTTCGAGAAATCAATCGGACTAACGGACTGAAAGCTCATAGTGATTGCCCAGAAGAGGCTCGCCGCAGAGAACGCATAAAACATAGTAGAGAGTGCATCGCGTTTTCTCTGCACCCGTTCACCCATGATGAAGTAAGCGCTCAAAAACACCGCCGCCATGAAGGCATAGGTGACACCAACCGGGTTGAGTCCGGTCGACCAGGGCTTCGCTACTATGGCTAACCCACCGAGCACTAGCGCCACGGCAATCCAGATCCGGCCGCGCACCTTTTCTTTGAAGAGCACATAAGTAGCAATTGGAACAATCACGATTGCGGTGTATTCGATGAGCAGAGCAACACCGACCTGGAGGTTCGCGACTGCGTTGCTGTATGCCCATTGCATCAAGCCGACGCCAACCACACCAAAGACAGCAAAGAAAGGAACCTCACGAAGAGTTAGTTTGAACGCCCGAGGTTTAGACAGCGCCAGGGCGAGGCCCGCCAAAACTGCAACGGCGGCAGATCGCAACAGCGTGAGCTGTTCAGCCGAGATTCCGCTGTCGATCAGAACCTTTGTCGTGCTTGCATTTAGGCCGAATAGCAGCGAGCTTGTGATGGCCAAAATCACTCCGAGAGTGGGGTGCTTGCGATTTTGACTCATTCGAAAAGCCTAGGCTAGTCAAATGAATAGTTTTGTTTTGGGCGGCGGTTGCTTCTGGTGTCTCGACAGCACCTACATGCAATTTAAGGGTGTTGACGATGTCGAAGTTGGATACATGGGTGGCGCATCGTCTAACCCAAGCTACGAGCAGGTGTGCGCCGGAAACACCGGGCACGTCGAGGTGGCAAAGGTAATTTTCGATGAGTCGATTGTGCCTGCCGAAGTTATTCTCGACATGTTTTTTACTCTGCACGATCCAACCCAATTGAATCGTCAGGGCAACGATATCGGTAGCCAATATCGCTCGGCAATGTTTTATGAGAACGACGAACAGCGCACTTTGTTTGAAGCCGCTCGTGATCGTGCAATGGAATTGTGGGGGCCGGCGATTGTTACCGAAATAGTTCCTGTCGAAACTTTCTGGATGGGTGAGGAATATCACCAAGACTTCTTCGAAAAGAATCCGAACCAGGGCTACTGTAACGCGGTAGTCGCGCCGAAAATGGCCAAGGTGCGAGCTAAGTTCACCGAGTTTCTTCGATAACAAAAAACTTATCCACAGATTTCATTTCAGCAACCCACGGATGGGGGCTCTGAGCCAATCTCTATTTAGCGATCGTGTGATCGTTCAATAGAGAGGTAAAAAGTTGTCAGAGATTGTTACTGTTTCAGGCCTAGTTGCCACCACACCGCGTCACCTGGTAACCCAAGATGGGTTGCCAATCACTTCGTTTCGATTGGCAGCCTCGCACCGTCGATTCGATCGAACCGCCAACAAATGGATCGACGGCGAAACCAATTGGTTTACCGTCACTGCGTTTCGACAGTTAGCTATCAATTCGGCGGGTTCGGTTTCGAAGGGCGAACGAGTTCTAGTAACCGGCAAGCTCCGAGTTCGCGACTGGGATAACGGCGAAAGGGCCGGCACATCGGTCGAAATCGAGTCAGATGCCATTGGGCACGACCTGACCTGGGGCACGGCCACCTTTACGCGCACGATTTTGGTGCGCGAACCAGACCCAGCCGAAGATGTCGACAGCGAGATCGAAGAAGAAGAAGAGTTGGTCGCCGCTAAATAACCACAGACTGCTGGGCCGACAGGCGACCCCCTCTGCCTGTCGGTTCAGCGCCAAACCTCTTTTCGAGAGAGGCTGGCGCTCTCTCGCAATGCATGCAATCACAGTGCTCAAGTTGAAGCCAAAAATGGTCGGATAAACTCTTTCCGACAGCATGCGGCGCGAGAGAGCGCCATTTATCGAAAGAGACAAACACTTTGGCTGAATTCATCTATCAGATGATCAAGGCGCGCAAGGCGCATGGCGAGAAAGTCATTCTTGATGACGTGACCCTGGCGTTTTATCCGGGTGCCAAAATCGGAGTCGTTGGCCCCAACGGTGCCGGAAAGTCGACAGTGCTCAAGATTATGGCTGGCATCGACACACCAAGCAATGGTGAAGCTCGTTTGGCCAACGACGCAACCGTTGGAATTTTGTTGCAGGAGCCTCCGCTCGACGAGAGTTTGACAGTTCTCGGCAACGTCGAGCTAGCCGTGAAAGCTACTAAGGCAAAGCTCGATCGCTTCAACGAGATTTCGGCGCTAATGGCTGAGCCAGATGCGGACTTCGACACCCTGCTCGCCGAGATGGGTGTTCTGCAAGAGCAAATCGATCATCTAGATGCTTGGGATCTCGACAGTCAACTAGAGCAGGCCATGGATGCACTTCGTTGCCCACCTGGCGACACTCCTGTCACTCACCTTTCGGGTGGAGAGCGCAGACGTGTTGCTCTTTGCAAGTTGCTGCTCGAGAAGCCTGACTTGCTGCTGCTAGACGAACCAACTAACCACCTCGATGCCGAGTCAGTTTTGTGGCTCGAGTTGCACCTCGCGAAGTATCCCGGCGCAGTTCTTGCCGTAACTCACGATCGATACTTTCTCGACAATGTCGCAGAGTGGATTCTCGAACTCGACCGCGGTCGCGCCTATCCCTATGAGGGAAACTACTCGACCTACCTTGAGAAGAAGCGCGAGCGCCTTGAGGTGCAGGGCAAGAAAGACGCAAAGCTGGCCAAGCGCCTTACCGAGGAGCTCGAGTGGGTTCGTTCGAACTCGAAAGCTCGCCAGGTCAAGTCAAAAGCTCGTTTGTCAAAGTACGAAGAGATGGCTGCCGCTGCAGACCGTGACAGAAAGCTCGACTTCGAAGAGATTCAGATTCCGATTGGTCCTCGACTCGGAAACATTGTGCTTGAAGCCAAGAACATCAAGAAGGGTTTCGGCGACCGAGTGTTGGTCGAGGGCCTTAGCTTCTCGCTTCCGCGCAATGGAATCGTTGGAGTGATTGGTCCGAACGGTGTCGGTAAGTCAACACTGTTTAAGAGCATCGTCGGCCTAGAAGAACTTGACAGCGGCGAACTAAAAATCGGTGAGACCGTAAAGATCTCATACGTTGACCAGTCGCGCTCTGGCATCGATCCAACCAAGACTCTTTTCGAGGTGGTTTCTGACGGTCTCGACTTCATGATGGTTGGTAACACCGAGATTCCATCGCGCGCCTATGTTGCGGCTTTTGGTTTCAAGGGAACTGATCAGCAAAAGCCAGCCGGAGTTCTCTCCGGTGGAGAACGCAACCGACTAAACCTCGCCCTCACTCTGAAGCAGGGCGGAAACCTCTTGCTACTCGACGAACCGACAAACGACCTCGATGTCGAGACCCTGTCGTCTCTCGAAAACGCCTTACTCGAATTTCCCGGTTGTGCTGTGGTCATCACACACGACCGTTGGTTTCTCGACAGAGTCGCAACCCACATTTTGGCTTACGAGGGCACCGACGATAATCCTGCTAACTGGTATTGGTTCGAGGGCAACTTCGACTCATACGAAGAGAACAAGATTGAACGCCTGGGTGCAGAGGCTGCCAAGCCGCATCGCTCAACCTATCGCCGCCTGACTCGCGACTAGTTACTAGTCGGCGAACTCGGGAACGCGAACCATTCCCTCTTGAGCGACGGTGGCAAGCAGTTGCCCCTGACGATTGAAGATTCGACCAAGAGCCAGGCCTCGACCGCCCTGAGCGCTTGGTGATTCCTGCACATAGAGCATCCACTCGTCGGCCCGGCCATCCCGGTGAAACCACATGGCGTGATCGAGGCTCGCCGATTTCAGTCCCCGGTGAGCCCAGGCAATTCCGTGTCGCCGATAGATGCTCTCGAGAATCGTGTAGTCGCTGGCGTAGGCCATCGCGGCTCGATGAATCTGCATGTCATCGGGCAGTGCTCCGAGCGACTTAATCCAAACGGCCTGATGAGCGACATGCTCGCCGTCAACCTTGAAAAAGATTGGCGATGTCACGTGGCGCATGTCAAAAGGTCTCGCCTTGGCCCAGTACTGAACTACCGGATGCTCGCTGTCACCGAGAAGCGATGCGGCCGTCGGCAATGATTCGGGATCGGGAATATTCTCGGGAAAGGCATCCTGGTGATCTAGTCCCGGGTCTGTGTCTTGAAACGAAGCAATCATCGAGAAGATGGGTTGATTGTTTTGAAATGCCTGAACTCGGCGAGTGCTAAAGCTTCTGCCATCGCGAAGTCGGTCGACCGAAAAAGTAATTGGCAGCTCAATGTCTCCAGGCCGCAAAAAGTATCCGTGCAGTGAGTGAACGTTTCTGATGCCCTCGGTGTCTATTGTGTGGGTGGCTGCCACCAGGCTCTGCGCTAATACCTGACCGCCATACACTCTTCCGTGCGGCATCCATTGAGAAGGCCCTTCGAATAGGTCTTCTCCATTCGCAGCCGTGGTCAATCTTTCCAGCTTCAAGGTTCTGAGCAAATCTTCCAGAGGGTTTTCTGGAATTGGAACTGACATGATTCTCCGAACTGCGAGTTAATTGTGATTGCAAAAGGTAGTTTAGATAACGATGAATAAAGACTTCGTTCTAATTGATGAACAATCGACAAAAGATCTGCAGTCATACCTGCTGAGAGCCAAGCGACTCGACCCTGATGGTCTCGTTCGCTTGCGTGCCTATGGCAATGTGCTCGCCGCCTATGTTGCACCCATATTCACCGGTTCGATTCTCGACGGGGGTCCTACTGTCATTGGTCTTCGCACGACAGAACTTGCCGCCGAGGCAGAGGTTGACTCTCTGGTGCCAATTTCTTCGGTTCTCGACCGACTAGCCAGGGTGCTTGAGAGTGGCGCAACCGAATATCGAATCGAAGTTCCAGAGGCCGGCCAGCGCGCCGCCTGGGCAGGCATCTCGCCACCTCGATCAGGTTGGGTTGCCGATGGAGTAATCGACGAAACCGAATTGACGGCAATCGCAAGGGCAGGAATTCAGGAGGTTGCTGACTCGCTTCCAACTTCAGTCGGTGGACCAATCGCGGCACGCATCCGCGGTGAAATCTGGGGCAGGGGCATCGAGCGTGACACACGCATTCCAACCGGCGCAGCCTTCGTGGCGGCCGGGCTCGGCTTCATGACAGAGAACGAGCAGATTTCGATTTACTTTGCCGACAACTGGGTTCGCCTGAGCACAGAGTTTGGCCACGTAATTGCGCGTGAAGCCGCTCGAGTCGCCTAAGCCTCGTAATTATTCTTCGAAGGTGTTTAGCATCGCGGTGGCGGCACGATCTAGGTAGCCCCAAAGTTCAGCCTCGAGAAGCTGCGGCAATTCGATTGAGTCAACCGCCGCGCGCATGTGTAGCAACCAACGCTCGCGCGCAAGCGGATTTATCTTGAAGGGGGAGTGACGCATCTTTAGTCTCGGGTGCCCGCGCTGCTCTTGGTAGGTGGTTGGGCCGCCCCAGTACTGCTCGAGAAACATGCGTAGTCTCTCTGCCGCCGGGCCGAGGTCATCTTCTGGATACATGGGTCGCAGAACATCGTCTTCTGCAACGCCCTCATAGAACTTCGCGACAAGTCGCTCAAAAGTTTGGCTTCCGCCAACACGCTCATAAAAGTTGCCCGATATATCTAGCTCTCCGCCAAGCCCCTTGATGCGCACTGTTTCGACGCGCTCTGCATCAGAGAAATCTTCTTCGTCGTGCAATTACTTGCTTGCCTTGCCAGTGACCTCGACAAAGATTGAGGTCTTATCTGAGGCAAGAGTTATCTTTGCCGAATCGAGTTTGTTCTTAATTCGCAGTCTTAGCTCGCGCGCAACTTCATCGGCGTCTTGCGGGCCAACCTGCTGCACCAAGCGCATGACAACCTGATCTGCCGTGACGGATTCGATTCCCCAGATTTCTGGTTTACCGAGCATGCGCTTGGCGAATGAAGAATCTTTTACGAGTTCTGTAGCAGCTTCAAGAATCGCGGCGCGTGCTTTGTCGATGTTTACTTTGTAGCTCAGTGGAATGTCGAGAATGACTCGAGACCATCCCTGTGACTGATTACCGACACGGATGATTTCTCCGTTTCGCACGTACCAGAGAACGCCGTTCACATCTCTAACCTGAGTAACGCGAAGGCCAACGTTTTCAATGACGCCTCGAGCCTCACCAAGGTCGACGCTGTCACCAACGCCAAACTGGTCTTCGAAGATTATGAATAGACCGTTGATGAGGTCTTTCACCAGGCTCTGAGCACCGAAGCCAAGGGCTGCTCCCAAGATTCCAGCACTGGCCACAAGGGCACCTACGGCAACTCCCAGTTCGCCCAGCACGGCCCCCACCGCGAATAGCAGCAGTGACCAGGTGATCAGGTTTGACATAACAGAGGCAAGCGTTTTGGCTCGCTGAATGACTCGTGCCTTTGAGATTGGCGACTGACCTCTAGTTTCTGCGCCAGCGAGCTTGCCTTTGGTTCCGCTTTCGACCTGTTTCAGAACTCGGCTCACCGAAATCAGCAGTGCCCAGCGAGCGATGACCGTTCCGAGCAGAATTGCGACAATCCTGATTGGGGTCTGCCATTGCTGCCAGAACTCTGGCCACCAGCTAGCTAGGTCTTGCATCTTTAGTCTTGCTCGTCGCGCTTTTGGGCGGCAAGGGCACGGTCAACGGCCGCAAGGTTCTCAATCATGATTCGACGAAGTGCAGGAATCTCTTTGATTTCTGGTTTCGCGATCCACTCTCGGGTTTTTGCAGCAAGCGATTCGTTGGCCAGATAGACCGGATACAGGTTGATCATCA
>CAIKYE010000010.1 GCA_903831585.1 uncultured Micrococcales bacterium
GATACCCACAGTTGCGGAAGTTTCTTCACCAACCCGATCGTTAGCGCAGCGTTTGCGAGAAACCTTCCTCCCGATGCTCCGGCCTGGCCCATGGATGAAGATGCTGAACGCGTGAAACTCTCTGCGGCTTGGTTGATTGAACAGAGCGGCATCAAAAAGGGATTACAACTTGGAAGTTCGAATGCCGGAATTTCGACGAAGCATGCACTTGCAATCACAAATCGTGGCGGAGCAACGGCAAAAGAAATCGCCGAGCTTGCGCGATTTATTCAAGAAAGAGTTGCGGCAACTTTTGGAATCAATTTGATTCCAGAGCCAGGCTTTATCGGTTTCTAGCCGAATAGTTTTTGCAGGCGCTGAATTCCTTCGAGCAACTGTGAGTCACCGAGCGCATAGCTCATGCGAACATATCCCGACGGGCCAAACGCTTCACCGGGAACCAGTGCGACTTCAGCAGTGTCGAGAATGTAGTCGCAAAGTTCTAGTGAAGTGTTGATCTTGTTGCCACCCCACTCGCGACCGAGAAGACCGCTAACGTCGCTGTAAACATAGAACGCACCCTCTGGCATTGGAGCATTCCAGCCGTCAATCTTGTTCAGTTCGGCAACCGCAACTTTGCGACGTCGATCGAATGCTTCGCGCATCAAAATCACATCGTTTTGCGGACCGGTTAGCGCTGCAACTGCAGCGTGCTGCGAAATGTTTGAGACGTTAGACGTGAGGTGTGACTGCAGGTTGCCGGCGGCCTTCATGGCGTCCAGCGGTCCGGCCATCCAACCCAAGCGCCATCCGGTCATCGCGTAGGTCTTGGCAACACCGTTGACCATGATGGTTCGGTCGATTAGCTCGGGTACTGCCTCGGTGATTGAAACGGCTCGAAGTCCGTCGTAAACCAGATTCTGGTAGATCTCGTCGGTGATGACCCACATGCCGTTGTCATATGCCCAGCGACCGATGGCCTCGATCTCTTCTGGCGAATAGACCGCTCCGGTTGGGTTAGAAGGGCTAACGAACAGCAAAACCTTAGATTTTGCGGTGCGGGCGGCCTCGAGCTGGTCGACCGTTACCTTGTAACCCTGATCTGCTCCGGCAAAGACCTCAACCGGCACACCACCGGCAAGGCGAATAGCCTCGGGATAGGTCGTCCAGTAAGGGGTAGGCATCAAAACCTCGTCACCCGGGTCCAGCAGGGTGGCAAAAGCTTGGTAAACCGCCTGTTTTCCGCCGTTTGTGACCACAACCTGTGCTGCCGAGATCTCGGTGCCTGAGTCGACCCTGGTCTTCTGGGCAATAGCCTCGCGAAGGTCTGGCAAACCGATGGCAGGGGTGTAGCGGTGGTTCTTTGGGTCTAGGACGGCACGTGAGGCCGCTTCGACGATGTGCTGAGGAGTTGCGAAGTCTGGCTCGCCGGCAGCGTAAGAGATTACCGGTCGACCGGCGGCCTGAAGGGCCTTCGCCTTGGCATCGACCTTGAGAGTTGCCGATTCGGCAATTGAGGCGATTCGCTTTGAGATTCTCGAAAATTCAGTCACCCGACAAGCCTAACGCCCTTATTCGGGTTGCTATCTAGGCGGTTGGGCGTTTAGACTTACCGAAGGAAGTTGACAACTCCGCAGCCTAATCTGGCGAAAAATCACCTTAGATTTCAATCTAGAAGTGTGTCTTTCGCCGCTTAAGTTTCGCATGAGTTTTCTTCGAATAGGTCAGTAGTTCAATTGGTAGAGCAGCGGTCTCCAAAACCGCAAGTTGCAGGTTCGAGTCCTGTCTGGCCTGCAAGTAACAACAAAGAAGAAGGAACCAAGATGTCAGAAGAAATCGAACAGGTCTCAGAAGATCTAGTCGAGAAGGCGAAAGCTGACAAAGCGTCTAAGCGCGGAGTCATTGGTCGCACCGCTTTGTTCTTTAAGCAGGTTGTTGCCGAACTTAAGAAGGTAACTAAGCCGACTTGGGCTGAGCTTCGCAACTACACCGGTGTCGTCTTGGCATTCGTGGTTGTTGTTATGGCAATCATCAGCTTGTTCGACTGGTTGTTCTTCACCGGAGTGAACTGGGTTTTCACCCCAACCGAGTAACACCACAAATTTTTGCAACAAAGAGTTTTATCAACGATAGGAAACGCAGTGAGTGAAATCGAACGCGACGAGCTAGAAGCTTTAGTCGAGACCGAGCACGAAGCGCAGCACGAGCAACTAGATGCTGTAGCAGAAGAGTTCGAAGAGGCAGCCGATGCCGCCCTCGACATGTCTGCAGAAGAAGCGGCGATGTCAATCGTTGAAGACACCGAGGTTGCTGCTCAGCAGGCCGAAGCTGTTGAAGAAGATGACGACGTCTATGCAATCTTCAAGCCAGAGTTTCGCGCTCTAGCCGGCAAGTGGTATGTCGTGCACAGCTACGCGGGTTACGAAAAGCGCGTGAAGCAGAACATCGAAAACCGTGCGGCACAGCTAGCCGGTGGCGACAGCATCCTTGAAATTGTCGTTCCGATCGAAGAATCTATCGAGGTTAAGAACGGTGAGCGCAAGCTCGTCAAGAAGGTCATGATTCCTGGATACGTCTGGGTTCGCATGGAGCTCAACGAAGACTCTGGTGACCTCGTTCGCCAGACCCCTGCGGTTACCGGATTCGTTGGCAACGCCCAGAACCCAACCCCGCTGCGCCCAACCGAGGCCTGGGAAATGCTTAAGAAGGCACTCTATGAAGAGCGCATTCCGAAAGAAGAGGTCGTCAA
>CAIKYE010000011.1 GCA_903831585.1 uncultured Micrococcales bacterium
ACTGCATGTCCATATATGGTTGTCCTTTAAAACTGCCATTTTTACCTCGTTGACCTACGCTTATGAAGCGGGTTCGAGGTGATGTTTTCCTTCGAAAATAGTTTCACAATCGACCCCTTTTGGCAATACCCAAAAAGAGGATTTATGAGCCTAAAAGCCCGATTTCTAGCCCTTGCGTGGCAACTACGTGTTGCTGTAATGGTGATTTTTTTAGAGGCCCTGGCCACCTCTGGGGTCGCTCTGTTTTTCATCTTCGGATTACTCACAGACGCAAAATTGGTTGCGACTCTAATTGCAATTTGTGTTGTTGTCTCGGGTGCCGCGGCATTTCTTTTCTTCGTTGCGCGGCAACTTGTTTTTCGCAAGCGGTGGGCAAGAAGTGCGGCAATGTTTTGGCAACTCATCCAGATTGCAGTTGCGTGGAACAGCTTTGCCGGTGAAGTTACCGGCTACTACTTCGGCGTTTGGTTGCTAGCCACGGCCTTCTTGGGGCTCTACTTTTTGTTCAACAAGACTGTGGTCGAACAAACCAACGAGCAGATTGATCGCGACTAGATTCCCAGTTGCTTTCTGAGCATGGCCACGTGGCCGGTTGCCTTCACGTTGTATAGCGGCAGTGTGATCTTGCCCTTGTCGTCAATCACGAAAGTTGAGCGAAGCACGCCTTCGTATGCGCGGCCATAGAGCATCTTCTCGCCATAAGAACCAAAGAGCTGGTGAACATCGAGTGACTCGTCGCTTAGCAACGGAAAGTTCAACTTCTGTTCCGAGTGAAATTTCTTCAGTTTCTTGATCGGGTCTTTAGAAATTCCAACCACCTTGTAACCGGCAGCCTTGAGCGAATTGAGGTTCTCGTTGAAGTCGCAAGCCTCTTTGGTGCAGCCAGGGGTAGATGCGGCCGGAAAGAAATAGACAATAACTTTCTCGCCCTTGAAGTCGGCGAGTTTCACTTTGTCGCCATCCTGGTTAAGCAGGGTAAATGCTGGTGCCTTGGTGCCCTCTTCGAGTCTTTCAGTGTTCATCTGAACCTCCGTGCGTGGGTGAATACCTCAATTTTACCGAGCGAAACTGAACGAATCCTGAACCCCTGATGATTGGCGACTGCTAGCCAAAATCTGCTATTCTTGGGTCTCGTTGCCGGTTTCGGCAGTTCGCGCCTCTAGCTCAATCGGCAGAGCAACTGACTCTTAATCAGTGGGTTCCGGGTTCAAGTCCCGGGGGGCGCACGAAAACCCAGTTTCTTCTCACGAGAGCTGGGTTTTCTTCACTTATAGGGCGCTCGAGATATCATCAGATTCCAGTCACAATCAAACACATTGGGCACGTATTGGGCACGGCAACGAAGGGTGATCTAAGAATGGGCACAGCGGCTCACCTCGATTTCAATCAGCTTGGTTTCTCCATTCGTTCAGACCAGGTAATGAATGCCAGAGAAGACAATTGGTATGCGACGACTCCATTCGGTATAGCGGTGCTGCGTTACGAAGACGCAAACACGCTCTTGAAAGACAAGCGGTTATACCAGGGCACTAGAAAGTGGCCCTCGCACTATGGAATAACCGAAGGTCCGCTGGCATCCTGGTGGCAAACCATGTTGCTAAGCCTTGAGGGCGAAGACCACGTGAGATTGCGTCGTTTATCGACACCGGCATTTTCGCCAAGAACCATTGAGCCCCTGGCACCTCTATTTGCTTCTTTGGCAAACGACCTAATTGATGACTTTCAGGCTCGCGGAGAGTGCGAGTTCATGGCTGAGTTCGCTGAGCCATTCTCGGCAAAAGTCATCACTGGGTTACTCGGACTCGATGAGGACTTGTGGCCAAAGGTTGCAGATTTTGCCACAAAGCTGGGTTACGTCTTCAGCGTCACCATCAAAGAAGATCTAGAAGTTATCGAGGAAGGTCTGCTCGGAATACTCGACATAGCCAGAGACCTAATTCAAAGCCGCCAGGGTAACGAGAGAGACGACTTCGTGGGAACGCTGGTCAAAGCAAGTGTTGACGGTCAGAAGATAACCGAAGAAGAACTGCTTTCCCTTATCACTCTTATGATTTTCGCGGGCTTTGATACCACTCGCAATCAAATTGGTCTAGGCATGCAAACTTTTTCAGAACACCCTGACCAGTGGCAACTATTAGGAAGCACCCCGGACTTATCTAGAGCTGCCGTCGAAGAGGTAATGCGAGTCAATCCGACCATCACATGGGTCTCTCGCGAAGCATCTGAGGATATTGAGCACAAAGGATTAACCATCAAGCAGGGAACCACCATTCATCTCTTGACTATCCCAGCGGGTAGCGATCCGAGAAAGTTCGAAAACATCGGTTTTGATATAACTGCAGATCGCGCTTTTCACTTTGGATTCGGTGGGGGAATGCATCACTGCATAGGTCACTTCGTGGCAAGACTCGATATGTCAGAGGCCTTTAAAGCGCTCTCGCGAAGGCTGCCGAATATGAAAATTGCTCCTGGGGCTGAATATCTTCCAGATAGCGGAAACACCGGCCCAACCTTGCTGCCGATTACCTTTACCGCAAACTCAACTAAGTAACTTGGGAAGCGCTTTCTAGCTCTCCAGTGCCTTCTTGAGCCAAGCCTTTGCCCTGGCCATATAATCCTTTGAAACCTGCGCTTCGGGAGCCATGCCCTCGAACGCGTGTGGACCACCGGCCACAACGTCGAGCTCGCAGGCAACACCGGCAGCCTTGAGTGCTTCGGCATACTTTCGATCTTCTTCATAGAACAACTCGATGTCGCCAACACCTATCCATGCCTTAGGCAACCCCTTGAGGTCTTTTCGTCTCGAAGGGGCAGCGTAGGCAGAGACATCATCTGCGCCAATTTGTGAACCAAGGTAAGAGGTCCAGCCGGCAAGGTTTAGTTTGTTGTTCCAAATAAAGTGGTCGACCTCATCGAGAGATCGGTCGAGTGCTGTTCGATCGTCGAGCATTGGGCAAAGCAGCCACTGAGCAATCGGCTGAGTCCCACCTTCATCGTGAATTCGAAGCACTGATCCGGCGGCAAGCCCGCCACCTGCACTTTCGCCACCGATTGCGATTCGCTTTGTGTCGATGTTGTAGTTGGCCGCGTTTGCCAGCATCCAGTGCCACGCCTCATTGCAGTCATCGATTGCGGCAGGATATGGGTTCTCGGGTGCGAGACGGTATTCCGGTGAAACAATCACGATGTCTAACTCGGTCGCGATTCGCGAAAGCAGAACGTCATCCATGTTTGGGGTGCCGATCATCATTCCGCCGCCGTGGATGTATAGCAACGCGGCCTTGGTCTTAGTCGAGGTTGGAGTGAAGACTCTGAGCCTTTGCCCACCAGAAGTTTTTACCCAGGCGATTGTGGTGCCGTCTTGAGTCTTCGCTTTTGGAAGCAAGAGCGGCAGCAGCAAACGGGTTATCTTTCTGCCCAAACCACTGGTAACCGGAAGTTTCGGAAACGAACCGGTGGCTTTTCTAAGTTCGGGGTGAACTCGATTGATGTCCATTTTGAATCTCCTAAACGACTTTGTTTGGTGATAACTGAATTGCAGAAACGGGATGCGTGACTCCATTATGGCTTGTCGGCGGCTAGCCCTAGAGTTTGGCCATGTTTAGATTTCGGGCAGCCAAGATTGGCCTACTCGTGGCGCTGCTTGTTCTGTTCACCGGCTGCGCACCTCTTGGTTGGCAACATGCCGACAACCAAGAATTACGTGCGGCTATGGCCAAGGCCGGCCAGGGTTGTGGACCACTTGAAACAGATCCCGATTATTGGCCAAGTTTCGAATGCACCTCAGCGGCAAACGATGGCTACGTAGTCGTCTATGACCAACACGAACAGCTAGTTGACGCAATGCTTGAGTATTGCCTTGAGCCGTATTCGGAGCTTGACCAGAATGATTGGGTCACTTCTGGGGGCTACTTCGTCAGGTCTGGCTCGGCGATAATAAAGACGCTAAGAAAGCACTTGGATTACGACTTCTATTCGGCGCAGAGCCTCTGCTACGAGTTGTGAGTTCACACAGGAGACCTGAGATGGCGTTTGCCGATTTGACCGTCGAGCAGCAGGTTGAGACCATGCTGCCGTTGGCACGCCAAATTATCGATGGGTTCGACCTCGGCGAGTGTGAACTTGAGTCGATAAACCACGAGTTCAACAGCACCTTCAAAGTGACTGCTTCGAGCGGCGAAAGATTCGCCTTGCGCATTAACGTCAACTCGCAGCGAACGCTGGCTAACCTCAAAGCCGAGATCTTCTGGGTCGAGCAGCTTGCCGGTGTCGATGGGCTCAGGGTTCCTGCGCCTGTGAAAACCAGATCAGGCGAATACATCTCGAAGGCTTGGCACCCGATGCTTGAGCGCGATCTACTCGCGGTGCTATTCACTTGGCTCGAGGGCGAAGAACTCGGCGATGAACCAACCGAAGAGATGATGCGGGCGGCAGGTCGCGCGATGGCCAGAATGCACGCGGCATCGCGAGATACCAAGCTGCCAGAAGGCGCAAGCCTGCCAGTCGTCGATGATGTTTTCTGGTCATATGGAAATGCCATTGAGCCATCCGACCAGGTTTCGCCTCAAGACAAAGCAACTATCGCTCGAGCGGTTGACAAGATCGAAACCATCACTAGAGACCTCTACGCGCGCAACAGTCCGCAACTAATTCACGCAGATGTGCATCCGTGGAATGTGATGTGGCAGGGCAGCGATGTGGCCATCTTCGACTTTGATGATTGCGTCATCGGATTGCCGGTGCAAGACATTGCGGTGACTCTCTATTACAACGACACGGCTGAGCAAGACGCCGCGTTTCTGGCGGGCTATCAAGAATTCGCCCCGCTGCCTAAATACACAGAGACTGAGATGAATGCGCTCAAGATGCAGCGGCGAATTTTGTTACTCAGTTACATTCTCGAGACCGAAAACCCTGAGCATCGGGCGCTGGTGCCCGAGTATCTCGAAAAGACTATCGAGCGCATTCACGATTTGTTTGGTCGGTAGCGCTCAACTCGCGGTCATGCTGCCCGAGTCTTGGGAGCAGATGGGTTAGTTTGGAACTCATGTGGGTTTTGCTGCTCGTCTCGGTTGCCGGTTTCTTGGCGCAGCTAGTCGACGGCGCAATGGGAATGGCCTTCGGCATTACTTCAACCTCACTGCTCTTGTTTCTGGCCTATAGCCCGGCGGCAGCCTCGGCAATAGTCCACTTGGCAGAGATCGCCACATCGTCAATTTCGGGCATCGCGCACATCCGTTATAAAAACGTCGACTGGCACGCGCTGGTAAAGGTTGCTGTGCCGGGTTCAATTGGTGCATTCATCGGTGCTGTTCTACTTTCGAACATCGACCTTTCGGCTTCAAGACCCTGGACGGCATCGGTCTTGCTTGCGCTTGGTGTGCTGATTCTTTATCGCTTCACCAGATCTTCGATTCTCGGGAAGAAGCGTCGAGCAAGAGCAAGGTGGCTAGCCCCGCTCGGTCTGGTCGGAGGTTTCGTTGATTCAACCGGTGGCGGCGGTTGGGGGCCGATGGTCACAACTTCGCTCACCGCATCAAACGCCCTCGAGCCCAGAAAAGCTATTGGAACAACCAATACCGCCGAGTTTGCAATTTCAATTGCCGCGAGCATCGGTTTCTTGCTTGGCCTCGGTGCAGAGCAGATTCCTTGGGATGCCGTTCTTGCATTGCTCATCGGAGGCGTGATAGCTGCTCCGGTTGCAGCCTGGCTCGTAAGTAAGGCTCCGCAGAGGTTGCTAGGAATTCTTGTCGGTAACTTCATCGTGTTTCTAAACGTTCGACAGCTTGTAATCTCGCTCGAGGTAAATGCAATCATCAGCGTTGTGCTTTTCTCACTTGTTGCCGCAGTGGCAGTCGCGGCGCTTGTCGTAGGCCTGCGACACCTAAAGAGCGATCACGCTTCTGACAAGAACGTTGCTCTCTAGCTCTTGCCAAGCTCGGCAGCTAACTCCTGTGCTGTTCAAATACAAAATCCGTATTGTTTACCTTTCGCCAGCAAGAATCAGCGCTCACCAGTGCTACTTTCATAGGTAAGTCCTGAGAATCGAGTCAGCCATGGTCGCGGCAAAATGCCGATAGAGACAGTCGCTCTGGCCAAGCTGACCTAT
>CAIKYE010000012.1 GCA_903831585.1 uncultured Micrococcales bacterium
TCAGCCCGGCTACTTTGATTTTCTGAATATCTGGGATGCCGAGTGGTATCAGCGCATCTATACCGATGGGTATCCGACCACGCTTCCGACAGGCGAAGACGGCACCGTGCAACAAAACGCCTGGGCCTTCATGCCGGTGTTTCCGTTTCTAATTCGCGGGCTGCATTTTCTCACCGGCATCGAGTTCAAGTTTCTCGCTCCGATTGTTGCAACCATTTTCGGTTTCGCGTTTGTGCTGATGGCCTACCGACTTTTGATTTTGCGAATCACGGTGAAGCAGGCGCGCTGGGCGATTGCTCTAATTTCGTTTTCTATGGCTGCGCCAATTTTGCAGGTCGGCTACGCAGAATCGCTCGCGCTGTTTTTGATCAGCTCAGCGCTGTATCTATTTGCAACTCGTCGAGACGGGCTTCTGGTTCTAGTGCTCGCAATTCTCTCGGTGACGCGGCCGGGGCTTTTGGCATTTGCACTCATGTTTGCGCTGCTATTTGTTTACCGTTTCTATCGCGAGCGAAAGCACGGCGAAACATTTGAGTTGCGAGAGCGCATTCGGTTATTTGCTCTGACTGTGGTGTCTGGTGTACTCGGCTTTGCCTGGCTGATCATCGCCGCGATCACGACCGGCCGCTTTGATGCGTATCTCAAGACCGAGCTGGCTTGGCGCGCAGGCTACACAGACAGCACAGAGCTCGAACCGTTCACCGGTTGGTTCATTAGTGGTGCGTTTCACCTCGGTTCGGGAGTCGGCGAGCTGGTGGTGCTCGGCCTGGTGGCCTTTGTGGCGTGGGCGCTGAACACCCACTCGGTTAGAGCGCTGGGTCTCGAGCTCAGGTTCTTCACGGCCAGCTACCTGGTTTATCTCTTTGCGGTGTTCTTTCCGCAGAGCAGCACCCCGAGGCTGCTGCTGCCAGCGTTCGGGTTGCTGGCCGGTTTGGCCGTGGCCAGCGCGGCCTGGTCGAAGCCAGCCCGCGGGGCGATCCTGGTGCTGAGCATTCTCGGGCAGGTGCTCTGGCTGCTCGTCTGCTGGAAGTACACAGCACCCGATTACACGCCTCCCTAGATAACAGATGGGTTACAGGCAGCCCAGCGGGTTCGTCGCAGGTCACATCCGTGTGGTGAATGTCTGAAACCTGTGGAATAATTGAAGTTCGGCGAAGAAGCCCGCAATTTTAGGAGTCTTACAAATGGCAGCAATGAAGCCACGTACCGGCGACGGACCAATGGAAGCAGAGCGCGAACCGCGCGGCTTGATCATTCTTCGAGTTCCACTTGAGGGTGGCGGTCGTCTAGTCGTCTCAGTCAACGAAGATGAGGCCAAAGAGCTTCACAACGTTTTGAGCGGCGTCGTCAAGAAGAAGTAAAAGAGTTTTGCTAGAACCCGACCCGAGTGGTCGGGTTTCTGCTTTAAGCCTGTTTGCTGGCGAGTAGCAGCCCGTCGCCAGATGCGATCAACGATGTGATGAAATCGTTGTTGCTCGCAAAGAAGCGAAGAACGTCGCGATAGATGCTGGTTGCTTCATCGCGCATTGCCGGGTCTGGCACGCGATCGCGCCAAAGGGCGTGGGCAATCGCAACGACTCCGCCAGGGCGCAACATGCGAGATGCCTCGCGCAACTGGTCTTCGAGTGATTCGCGATCTGCATCTAGAAAAACTAGGTCATAGGCGGCATCGGCCATGTTCGACATAACGTCGACGGCCTTGCCTGCGATGACTCGGGTGCGATTAGGTGCGATGCCGGCATCGGCGAAAGCCAACTTGGCCGCTGCCTGATGCTCTTGCTCGCTATCGATGGTTGCGAGACTTGCAGTTGCCGAACCAGACAAGAGGTGAAGGCCAGAGACTCCGGCCCCGGTGCCAGCCTCGACAATTGCCTTGGCCTGCAAACTCGAAACCAAGAAGGCAAGGTGCGCACCGACAGAAGCGGTGACGCACTCGATTCCCATTTCTTCGGCTCGAACGCGAGCGTCACGCATTGGTTCGCTCTCAGAGACAAAGTCTTCTGCGAACTTCCAACTGCTTATCTTGTCTACCATCACGACTCCTGCGCCAATGATATCGGCGGTGGCCCAAAAAGCCCCGCATTCAGCGGGTAACCTAGAAAGGTGTTCGGGCTAAGTGCAGAAAAGTTGCTAATCATCGGGGTCATCGCCGCCTTCTTGATCGGCCCCGACCGCCTGCCGGTTTACGCGCAGAAGCTCGCGCAGTTTGTGAAGAGCGTTAAGCGAATGGCCAACGGAGCCAAGACGCAAATCTCAGAAGAGATGGGCGAGGACTTTCAAGAACTCGACTGGAAGAAACTCGATCCGCGGCAATACGATCCGCGCAGAATTATCCGTGAGGCACTTCAAGAAGACTTGAACCCGGCCCAGAAACTAAACAGCGCGAAGCCAACTCGAATCGCAAAATTGGTTGATGGAGAGGGTGCACCTTTTGACTCTGAGGCCACCTAAACCAAAGACTTTTGGCTAGGGGAGTCTGCGCTGAATCTTTGCGAGCAGATCCATTAGCGGAGCCATTCGCTTCCAGCCGCGAGCGTTCAACGGAAGACCAATTCCTAGCAAGGTCTTGGCAACGCCAACCGTGCGAGCCTCGGTGTATCGAAGCAATCCACCAACACCAGAGCGACGCCCGACACCACTGAGCTTGAACCCACCCATTGGTGCACCAAACGAAGCGAAGGTTGCGCGGTAACCCTCATTGATGTTCACGCCACCGGCCTCAATGAAGTGCGAGATTCGAATGGCTTCTTTGCGATTGCCGATGATTGAGGCGTTCAAACCGTAGTCGCTGTCGTTTGCCATGTCGATTGCTTCTTCGATGTCGTCGTAGCCATAGATTCCAACCACAGGGCCAAAGACCTCGTCGCAACGCATCAGAACGTCTTTGCCAATGTCGGTGACCACGGTTGGCTGATAGAAGTAAGGGCCAACCTCTGGCAGTGCTTGGCCGCCGGTTAGCACGCGAGCGCCTCTATCCTTGGCATCTTTCACGAACTTCTCGACTCGACCCAATTGAGCCGCGCTGGTTAGCGAACCGATGTCGAATTCGAAGTCGTTTGACTTGCCAACCTTGAGCGACTCGACCACCTCGACGAGTTCAGTCTCGAACTCCGCCTTGAAGGTGTTTGGAACATAGATGCGCGAGAGGGCAACACAGAGTTGCCCGGTGTTTCCGAAGGCACCAGCGGCAACAATTGCCGCTGCCTTCTTGATGTTTGCCGAGCTCAAAACTATGGCCGGGTTTTTGCCGCCGAGCTCAAGTGAGCAACCGATCAGGCGAGCCGCAGCGCGACCGGCGACGACTCGACCAGTTGCGGTCGAACCCGTGAAGGCAACGTAATCGACGTTGTCGGTAACCGCGTTGCCAACCTCGGCACCGTCGCCGGCTACGATTCGCCAAACGTCTTCTGGCAAACCAAGCTCGACGGCCAGAGCGCGAGCAAAAAGTGAAACGAGAGCGGTCTGGTTGTCTACTTTGTGAACCACAGAGTTGCCGGCCATGAGTGCCGGAATGACATCCATCATGGCAAGCGCTAACGGATAGTTCCAGGGTGTGATCACACCGACAACACCAACCGGAACCTGCGCGACGAAACTTTTTAGCAAGATCGGAACACCGGTCTTTGCCTTTTTTAGTGAAAGCGCTTTGTCTGCGATCTTTGCGTAGTAGCGAGTTGCACCAAGAGCGCCGGCA
>CAIKYE010000013.1 GCA_903831585.1 uncultured Micrococcales bacterium
CGCTCACCTATCCCCCAGACACATTCAGTTCGGCTTCTAACAACATAGTGCGGTCGTTTCCAACCAATTGCTGTGAATCGAGCCATCCCTCGGGCAAAGTCGTGGTCTTGGCTCCGCCGAGTCGACCGCGCGGGCCCTCTGCTTCTTCGCCGGGATACGGCTGGTCTCTATCGAGCTCGGCCAAAATCTCATCCATGTGATGGAGACTGAGCACCTGAGCAAGTCGAGCCCTGAACTCACCACCGACCGGATAGCCCTTGAAGTACCAAGCAACGTGCTTGCGAATGTCACGACAGGCGTGATCTTCATTCTCGAAATACTCGACCAGTAATTCTGCGTGGCGTTTGAACGCATCGGCAACCTCACCAAGGTTCGGTTGAATCAAGTCGATTGCCGCGTTCGAGTTCGGGTCGCGACGATATTCGTCGAAGGCCTTTTGTAAATCTCCAAAGAGCCAAGGGCGGCCGAGGCAACCGCGACCAACGACGACACCGTCAACACCGGTTTCTCTCATCATGCGAATAGCGACAGCTGCAGACCAGATGTCACCGTTACCGAGAACTTGAACGTCAGGCAAAGATTCGCGAAGTTCAGCAATCGCATTCCAGTCGGCAACACCAGAGTAGTAATCGCTCGCAGTTCTGCCATGCAGTGCAATTGCGGCAACACCGGCGTCACGCGCGGTCTTACCCGCATCTAGAAATGTCAAGTGCTCGCTGTCGATTCCCTTGCGCATCTTTACCGTTACCGGAAGTTCACCGGCAGCTTTCACCGCGGAGTTCACGATTGCCTCAAACAAATCGCGTTTCCACGGAAGTGCGGCGCCGCCACCCTTGCGTGTGACCTTTGGCACCGGGCAACCGAAGTTGAGGTCGATGTGATCGGCTTTGTCTTGATCGACGAGCAGTTTGATTGCTCGCGAGATGGTTACCGGATCAACACCGTAGAGTTGCACGCTTCGAACATCTTCGCTCTCGTGATGACCGATGATTCGAAGAGAACCTTCGGTCTGTTCGACCAAGGCTCTCGAGGTAACCATTTCAGAAACATACAAGCCGCCGCCAAACTCTCGGCAAAGCCGACGAAAAGCGGTGTTAGTTATGCCAGCCATCGGAGCCAACACCACAGGGGTGTCGATCTCGATCTTGCCGTACCGCAGAGCGGGTTGGCGGCTGGCCGTGCTGGTCATCGGGTTAGCCGACCAACTTCTCGGCCAGGTAGCCCTTTAGCTTGGTTAGCGAGACGCGCTCCTGCGACATAGTGTCGCGTTCGCGAACGGTTACCGCTTGGTCTTCTAGCGAATCGAAGTCGATTGTGATGCAGAACGGAGTTCCGATCTCATCCTGGCGGCGATAACGGCGACCAATCGCACCGGAGTCATCGAAGTCGATGTTCCAGTGACCGCGAAGCTCTTGAGCGAGGTTGCGAGCCATAGGCGATAGGTCTTCGTTGCGAGATAGCGGCAAAACCGCTGCCTTGATCGGAGCCAACCTGTAGTCGAGACGCAGAACTGTTCGAACGTCCACACCGCCCTTGGTATTTGGTGCTTCGTCTTCGGCGTAAGCATCGACCAAAAAGGCCATCAACGAACGGGTTAGACCGGCGGCCGGTTCAATAACGAACGGTGTCCAGCGCTCGCCCTTTGCCTGATCGAAGTAACTCAGGTCAACGCCCGACTCTTTCGAGTGCACGGTTAGGTCGAAGTCGGTGCGGTTAGCGATACCCTCTAGCTCACCGAATTCACTGCCTTGAAAACCAAACTTGTATTCGATGTCAACGGTTCGCTTCGAATAGTGGGATAGCTTCTCCTTCGGGTGCTCGAACAGTCGAAGATTCTCTCGCTTGATTCCGAGATCCAGATACCAGTTAAGTCTCTGCTCAATCCAGTAGTCGTGCCATTCTTCATCGGTACCTGGCTCAACAAAGAATTCCATTTCCATCTGTTCGAATTCACGAGTTCTGAAGATGAAGTTTCCTGGAGTGATTTCGTTTCTGAACGACTTACCAATCTGACCGATGCCAAAGGGCGGTTTCATTCGAGCAGCACCGAGAACGTTTGCGAAGTTCACAAAGATTCCCTGAGCGGTCTCTGGGCGAAGATAGTGCAAACCAGATTCGTCTTCGATTGGTCCGAGGTAAGTCTTCAAGAGACCGTTAAACAATTTTGGTTCGGTCCAGGCATCTCTGGTTCCACAAGCAGGGCAAGCGATCTCGCTCATCGACTGCGGAGCGCGACCCTTCTTCTCTTCGAAGGCCTCTTCTAAGTGATCGGCTCGGTAGCGCTTGTGGCAAGAGGTGCACTCGATGAGCGGGTCAACGAATTCTTTTACGTGCCCGCTGGTCTCCCAAACCTTGCGCGGCAGAATCACGGATGAGTCGAGCCCGACAACGTCTTCGCGACTGTTGACCACGGTTCGCCACCACTGACGCTTTATGTTCTCTTTGAGTTCGACTCCGAGAGGCCCGTAATCCCAGGCAGAGCGGGTGCCACCATAGATCTCGCCGGCCGGAAACACGAATCCGCGGCGTTTTGCTAGTGAGATGACTGAGTCGAGGCGGTTAGGGGTAGCCATGAGCTTGCCTTCCTGGCGTTCAATCTCGAGGCGCTGCTGGATGCAGTGCTGGTTGACGCGAGACTGCCAGTCTACTTTGTAGACCTAGTTTTGCCGCGAGGTTTATCTACGGCAGCGCCGAATCGTCTGGCCCTTGCGCC
>CAIKYE010000014.1 GCA_903831585.1 uncultured Micrococcales bacterium
AGCCTAATATTAGGCTCGAGTGCGAAAGAGAAAACAGAGCGATGGCCGATAAATTCCCCCCGGATGAGTTTGACGCCGCCCCCGTTCACGGAGGTCGGCACCGAGTTCGCCGCACCGCGAGGCACCGCATCCTAGAGTTTTTGAAGATTGCCTCGTTCTCGGCAATCGTCGCTCTGGTTGGCTATGTGGGCCTAAAGGGAATCGACAGCCTCAACTTTTTCACCGACACCGGCACTGCAATTGCCCAGCCGGTGGTCGAAGAACAAAAGCCCATAGTCGTGGTGCTGGATGCAACCGATCAAGAAGACTTCGCGGGCAAGTGGGCGACGACGCTAGCGAACGCGGGTTTCAACGTTGCCACCGCAGCTAACTACGACCCAATCGACCGGGCAGAGCGCGAAACCACGGTCGTGCACATTCGCTCAACCGCCGACCAGGCCACGGCAGACTCGATAGCCAAGAAGCTAAAGGTGGCCAAGGTGAAGGTTTCGACTCAGTTTGCCGATGCCATAACCGTTGTTCTGGGCTCAGATTTGAAGTAAAAGGCACCGATTAGGGCCTTGATTACGCTTCGATAACAAGAAAGAAATGTGGCTTTTGCCCTATTATTCGCAATGGCGAAGGGCTAGTGTTGGGAATGGTCGTAACAGAACGCAGCATCCGCTTCATTTTCCGTTCGACTGAGATCCGTGTTTCGGGTCTGTCGAATAGTAACAGGAGTATGTAATGGCACAAGGAACCGTAAAGTGGTTCAACTCTGAAAAGGGTTTCGGCTTTATCACTGAAGATGGCGGAGCAGACGTTTTCGTCCACTTCTCAGCAATCAAGGGTGATGGCTACAAAGAACTAAAGGAAAACCAGCGCGTTTCTTTCGACATCAAAGATGGCGACAAGGGCAAGCAGGCGGACAACGTAAACGTTATCTAAGACCTCAGTTTCAGAGAAGGCCTCGCGAAAGCGGGGTCTTTTCGCTTTTAAGGCCCAAAATTCGGGTTTGCACTCTCGGGGTTAGAGTGCCAAAATGGATTAGCACTCCACATCAGAGAGTGCCAACGAACTAAGCAAACGGGAGAAACCCAAAAATGGCAAAAATTATCGCTTTTGACGAGGAAGCTCGTCGCGGTCTCGAGCGCGGGCTGAACATCCTCGCAGACACCGTCAAGGTAACCCTTGGCCCACGTGGTCGCAACGTTGTTCTAGAAAAGAAGTGGGGCGCACCGACCATCACTAACGACGGTGTTTCGATCGCGAAAGAGATCGAACTCGAAGACCCATTCGAGCGCATCGGCGCCGAGCTGGTAAAAGAAGTTGCCAAGAAGACCGACGATGTCGCCGGTGACGGAACTACCACCGCAACCGTTTTGGCCCAGGCCCTCGTTCGCGAAGGTCTGCGCAACGTTGCAGCCGGAGCCGACCCAATCACATTGCGTCGCGGAATCGACAAGGCAGTTGCTGCGGTTATCGCAGAGTTGCACAACATCGCGCAGCCGGTAAGCACCAAAGAGCAGCGTGCGGCTACCGCATCTATCTCTGCTGGCGACCCTTACATCGGTGAGCTAATCGCAGAAGCAATCACCAAGGTCGGAAAAGAAGGTGTTGTCACCGTTGAGGAGTCAAACACTTTCAACACCGAGCTTGAGCTAACCGAGGGTATGCGTTTCGACAAGGGATTCATCTCGGCACACATGGTTACCGACCCTGAGCGCCAAGAGGCAGTTCTCGAAGATGCATACGTGCTAATCGCAAACTCAAAGATCTCAAACATGAAAGACCTTCTACCTGTCGTTGACAAGGTCATGCAGTCGGGCAAGCCACTGTTGATCATTGCCGAAGACGTCGAGGGTGAAGCTCTTGCGACTTTGATCATCAACAAAATCCGTGGAATCTTCAAGTCGGTAGCCGTTAAGGCTCCTGGCTTCGGTGACCGTCGCAAGGCCATGTTGCAAGACATTGCGATTCTTACCGGTGGTCAGGTTATCGCCGAAGAAGTCGGTCTGAAGCTCGAGAACACAACTCTTGACCTATTGGGTCGCGCTCGCAAGGTCGTAATCACCAAGGATGAAACCACCATCGTTGAGGGTGACGGCACCGCCGAGGCAATCAAGGGCCGCGTCGAGCAGATTCGTCGCGAACTTGAGAAGACCGACAGCGACTATGACCGCGAGAAGCTTCAGGAGCGTCTAGCCAAGCTTGCCGGCGGTGTTGCCGTCATCAAGACTGGTGCCGCAACCGAGGTTGAACTTAAGGAGCGCAAGCACCGCGTCGAAGACGCAGTGCGTAACGCCAAAGCAGCCGAAGAAGAAGGCATCGTTGCCGGTGGTGGAGTAGCTCTAATTCAGGCCGGCAAGGTCGCTTTCGAGAAGCTTCAGCTAACCGGTGACGAAGCAACCGGAGCGAACATTGTTCGCGTTGCAATTTCGGCACCGCTTCGACAGATCGCAATCAACGCTGGTCTTGAGCCTGGCGTTGTTGCAGAGCGCGTTGCAAACCTTCCGGTAGGTCACGGTCTAAACGCCGCTACCGAAGAGTATGTCGACATGGTTGCTGCAGGAATCATTGACCCGGTCAAGGTGACTCGCTCTGCATTGCAGAACGCGGCATCTATTGCCGGCTTGTTCCTAACCACCGAAGCAGTAGTTGCAGACAAGCCACAGCCAGCCGCTGCGGCCGCTGCACCTCAGGGTGGCATGGACTTCTAAAAGTCAGTTCAACAAAGCGGGTGGCCTTCGGGTCACCCGCTTTTCGTTCTCCAAGGAAGGTATGGTTTAGAGATGATCCCATTTCGGGATTCTTGATAGGGGATTTTGATGAGTGAACTTTGGTCTGGGGAAAGTAAGAACCTTACTGCGCTGGCAACTGGCGGAAAACTAATTAGTGCCAAATATCGAGTAACAAGTGAATACGTCTATTTGGACTCCGGCATCGTGAGCAGCAAGGGTGAGCAAATCCCTATGTGGGCAATTCGCGATTGTGATTTGAACGCCAGCATTTTGCAAAAGGCTCGCGGCGTGGCGAACCTCCGACTAATTTGCGAACACAACGACTTCACAGGTAAACGCGAAGTTGTGCTTCAGGACATAGAAGGTGCAAAGGAGTTGCGCGACCTAGTCAACAAGCACTCTAAAGAAGCCAGAATTGCTCACGAGGTGCAGCAGAAGACCCAAACTGTTAACTACACGGGTGGCTCGCCAATTGTGGCTCCCGCTCCAACTGCTGCTAGTCCAGTAGAAGATCCGCTTGAAAAACTGGAAAAGCTCGGAAACCTGCTTGCGAAAGGTTTACTGACCCAGGAGGAGTTCAACGCTCAAAAGGCGAAGCTCTTAGGTCTCTAGCCACGTTGCGGCGGGTGGCCTTCGGGTCACCCGCTTTGCTTTAACTGGCGAACAGTCTCAGGTTGGCGTTTTCGATCTCTTCGTATTGTTGAGCCGCATAGGCCAGCGCCTGGCCCAGTTCGCCGAGCTGCGCCTGCACGGCTGTTGCCGTGGTGTGCCAACGCAATGCCAGGTCTTGAAACTGGTTAGCGGCCAAACCCCGCCAAGAGTCTTGAAGTGATTGCAATTGAGCGTGCATCGACGTTATGTCGTTCTGCACTCTGCCAATGGTGCCCTGAATAGCTGTGTTTGCTGCGAGAACCTGCTCGCTGTCTACCTGAAATTGAGTCATGACACTATTTTGAGATTTAGAATCGGCCAGTGCTGGCCTAGCCACAATCTGTGGGTAACTCGGCTAAAAGCGCCTCGGTGAATTACTTGAGCGGCAGCGTGATCTTGAAGGTAGCGCCACCACCGGGTGTTTCTAGGGCTTTGATGTCTCCGCCGTGACGAGTGACAATCGTCTTCACAATCGAAAGGCCAAGTCCGCTTCCGCCGGTTTCGCGATTGCGCGAGTTGTCTGCTCGGTAGAAGCGTTCAAAAACCTTTTCGCGCAGGGCCTTCGGAATTCCGTCACCGTGATCGCGAACCTCGATTACTGCTCGACCATCTTTTGCGCCGAGGGCGATTTCGATTTGGTCATTTTCATTTGAAAACTTTGTGGCGTTCACGATCAGGTTAGTGAACACCTGTCGCAAACCGGATGCATCGACCTCGGCGTTCAGAGCAAAATCTACCGGCAAAGGTTTTGAGTCAAGAGCAACCAATACAATCTTGTGCTTTGACCCACTCGCCCCGGCATCTCGAATCGAAAGCTCTGCGATTTCGGCAATGTTGCTCGATTCTTTGGCAAGCGGATTGGTTTCATCCATTCGGGCAAGAGCCAAGAGGTTTTCGACCAACTCAGACATTCGAATCGATTCGCTCTCGATGCTTGCCATGGCCTCATCGATATCGCTCTTCTTCTTTAGCGCACCGATTCGATAGAGCTCGGCGTATCCGCGAAGGGTAACCAGGGGAGTGCGAAGTTCGTGGCTGGCGTCTGCAACAAAACGTTTCATCTGATCGAGCGCTCTATTGCGCGAAGACATTGCGCTATCGATGCTGTCGAGCATTGAGTTGAGCGAACCATTCAAGCGCCCAATCTCGGTGGTTTCATCGGCTGCTACGAGACGTTGGCTGGTGTCTCCGGCGGCGACCATTGCGGCGGTGCGCTCAACCTCACGCAGGGGACGCAGGGCAGAGGTGATGGTGAGCCAGATGGCCAAGCCGCTGAGCGTCAACAAGAAGAAGCCGAAACCGGTTCCGATAGCCGAGTACTGGGCAAGCAGTCTGGCGTTGGTCATGTCTGGAAGCGCAATCACGAGCGAGCCCTTGACCGTGGTCAGCGGGGTTGCCACCATTCGCCAGTTGCCCAAATCGCGGAATCCGCTCTTTGAACTCACATCGATGTCGAAGGGGCGACCCTCGGTAGCCATGACGGCTTCTAGGGTGAAGGCGTTAAGGTTTGGCACCGCGTTTTTGGCATTTGCCGAAGAAACCAAACCAATCAGAAGAGAGCCGCGGCTGTCGAGAAAGGCTATGTAGTAGTCGCTCGGCAAGCGCGGAATCGTCACCTGTCTGGTTGCGAGCCGGGCTTCGAGCAGCAAAGGGTCTTCGTCGGCAAGCGAAGCTGCCGTGCTGGTTAGCAGGCTGTCTGTGTTTTGTTGCAGGTAGGTGCGCAGCAGCGATATGGTTCCGAAGCTGGAAACGACCAGCAGCAAACCAATTAGCCCAACCGACATAACGGTGAGTTTGGTTCTCAGCGAAATGCGATCGTTTAGCGCTGCCAGTTTTTCATTCACAAGAAAAACTTACTTCTTTGTTACTGGTGCCACATACATGTAGCCAACGCCGCGCTTAGTTTTAATCAGGGGCTCGCTGGTTACCGGGTCGAGCTTCTTTCTCAGGTATGAAACATATGACTCAACGATTCCCATTTCGCCGTTGAAGTCGTAGTTCCAAACGTGGTCGATGATTTGCTCTTTCGAGAGAACTCGGTTTGGGTTTGTAATCAAGAAACGCAAAAGCTTGTATTCGGTTGGGCTGAAGTCGATGGCCTGGCCGTTCACTAGAACCTCGTGCGCGTCTTCGTTGATCTTGATTTCGCCAACTTCAATGACAGAAGTCTCAACTTCTTTGATCTTGGTGCGTCGCAAAATTGCATGGATGCGGGCTACGACTTCGTCGAGCCCGAAAGGCTTGGTCACATAGTCGTCGCCGCCGACGGTTAGGCCGGTTACTCGATCGGCTTCTTCGTCTCTAGCAGAGAGAAACAGCACTGGAACATCGATTCCCTTCGCACGGATGGCCTTGGTAACGCTGAACCCGTTCATGTCGGGCAGCATCACGTCGAGAAGGATGATGTCGGGGGTCGACTTCTCGGCGGCTTGAACCGCGTCGTTGCCGTTGCCAACCGCTGCAACGCTGAAGCCAGCGAAACGAAGCTGTCGGCTGAGAAGATCGCGGATGCTTGGTTCGTCATCGACGACTAGTACCTTGATGTTTTCCATGCTCTAAGTGTCAGCGAATTGACTGGGAGAAGTCTGGGAACAAACTGCGTGTCAGTTG
>CAIKYE010000015.1 GCA_903831585.1 uncultured Micrococcales bacterium
CACGAGTGGAGTGGCGACATCTATGGTCGCGTTCTTCACTTCGGCATTAGAGAGCACGCCATGGCTGCGATTCTCAATGGAATTGCATTGCACGGAAACACCAGAGCTTTCGGCGGCACCTTCTTGATTTTCAGCGACTACATGCGCCCAGCAGTGCGACTAGCCGCGCTAATGAAGACGCCAAGCATATTCGTCTGGACGCACGACTCGGTTGCACTCGGTGAAGATGGCCCAACCCACCAGCCAATCGAGCAACTGGCGACCCTGAGGGCAATTCCACAACTCGATATCGTTCGCCCCGGTGACGCAAACGAAACGGCCTATGCCTGGAAGACAATGCTCGAGCGCAGAGAAGGCCCTGCCGGAATCGCTCTGACCAGACAGAACATCGCGGTGTTCCATCGCGGTGAGGCAGACGAAACCGGCGCGATTTTTGCCGGCGCCGAACTAACAGCTAAGGGTGCTTACACACTCGTCGATGCAGCCAATGGAAAGCCTGAGCTGATCATCATCGCAACCGGCTCTGAGGTTCAATTAGCCGTTGCCGCGCGATTGCAACTAGAGGCCGACGGAATCGCAACTCGCGTTGTGTCTGCACCTTGTCTTGAGTGGTTCGACGATCAGTCGGCAGATTACCGCGAAAGTGTTTTGCCATCGTCCGTTCGTGCCCGTGTGTCAGTCGAAGCTGGTTTGAGCCTCGGCTGGAGCAAGTATGTTGGGCCATTCGGTCGCTCGGTATCGATTGAGCACTTCGGTGCGTCGGCAGACTACAAGACCCTGTTCCGCGAGTTTGGTATGACAACCGAAGCAGTGGTTGCCAAAGCTCGCGAATCAATCACCGCCGCAAAATAATTCAGAACAGAAAGCAAGGATTCAAAATGAGCACTCCCCTGGAACAGCTAGCGGCCAACGGTGTCAGCATCTGGCTCGACGACCTATCGCGAAGCAGAATTCGAAGCGGGCAACTTTCCGAACTGATTTCGAGTCGTTCGGTTAGCGGAGTCACAACCAACCCGACCATTTTTGCCGGAGCTCTAGCCAAAGGTGAAGGCTACGCAGATCAGGTTGCACAACTTGCGAGTGCTGGCGCAGACGCATCAAAGGCAGTCTTTGAAATAACTACACAGGATGTTGCCGAGGCATGCGATGTCTTCGCCGAGGTTTATGCGGCGACCAACGGCTTCGACGGTCGAGTTTCGATCGAGGTCGAGCCCGGTCTTGCCAACGACACAGCGGCAACGGTGGCTCAGGCCAAGCAGCTTTTCGCCAAGGTTAATCGCGAGAACGTGATGATTAAGATTCCGGCAACCAAGGCTGGCCTGGCTGCAATCACCGATGTCATTGCCGAGGGCATAAGTGTCAATGTGACGTTAATCTTCTCGTTGCAGCGTTATCGGGAGGTTATCGCCGCCTACATCGCCGGAATTGAGAAGGCGAAGGCTAGCGGTCACGACATTTCGAAGATTCACTCGGTTGCTTCTTTCTTCGTTTCGCGAGTAGACCTTGAAATCAACAAGCGACTCGACACAATTGGCACGACAGATGCCAAGACGCTCAAGAACAAGGCTGCCCTTGCCAACGCAAGACTCGCCTACCAGGTCTTCGAACAGTCGTTTGCAACCGTCGAATGGGCTGTTCTAGCCGACCAGGGGGCAAACGTGCAGCGACCGCTCATGGCTTCGACCGGAGTAAAAGATCCTGCGCTTCTCGACACGCTTTATGTCACCGAGCTGGTTGCGCCGCAGCTGGTCAACACCATGCCAGAGAAAACCATGGAGGCGGTCTTCGATCACGGTGAGATTCCGGCCGGATCAATCACGAATCGCTATGAAGAGTCGACCATGATTCTCTTGGCAGTTGCAGCAGTTGGCGTCGACTATGACGTTGTCACCGAATTGCTCGAACAAGAAGGCGTAGACAAATTCGTGGTCTCTTGGGCCGAACTGCTTGAATCTGTCACCACTGCACTTAATTCTTCGAAGTAAGGAAACCATGTCGTCTCTGAAAGTTGTTGTTGGAGGTTCAGCCTCTGCGGCAGTCGCCAACAACATCACGGATTTGGTGACAGATCGGGTTGCCAGTCGCATAGCTGCCAAAGACTTCACGCTGTGGGGAAAAGATGCCGAGGCTGAATCTTCAATTCGACTCGGCTGGGTAACCTCTGCCCTGGACTCTCAACCACTGGTTTCAGAGATTCTCGCTCTTCGTGCCGAATTTGCAGCCAAGGGCGTGACTCGTTTTGTGCTTTGCGGAATGGGTGGCTCTTCTCTAGCTCCCGAAGTTATAACTCGCAGCGCCAATGTTGACTTGGTTGTGCTCGATTCAACTAATGCCGACCAAGTCGGTCATGCTCTTTCGGTTGATATTGAAAAAACTGCCGTCATTGTCTCTTCGAAATCTGGCTCGACGGTCGAAACCGATTCGCAGAAACGTGTTTTCGAGAAAGCCTTCACCGACGCGGGCATCGATAAGACAGATCGAATCGTTGTCGTTACCGACCCTGGCTCACCGATGGAGGCAGCAGCAAAAGCCGACGGGTATCGGGTTTTCAACGCAGACCCAACTGTCGGCGGCCGCTATAGCGCTTTGACGGCTTTTGGCCTGGTGCCTTCCGGGCTCGCGGGCGTCGACATTCAAGCTTTGCTTAACTCAGCCAATTCGGTAAGCGAGTTGCTTTCGCGAGACGAAGAAGCAAACCCCGCACTTATTCTTGGAGCGGCTCTTGGCGCAACCCCCGGAGAGTATGGCATTCGAGACAAGGTTGGAATCGTTTCAGATGGCACTTCGATAGTTGGTTTCGGTGATTGGGCCGAGCAACTAATTGCAGAGTCAACCGGAAAACTCTCAAAGGGTGTGTTGCCAATTGTGCTCGCACCAAACAGTGCCGAGCTCAACAACGGTCTCGCCGACCTGCTAGCCATTCGAGTCGTCGCAGACGCCACAACCGTAAAGGGAGACGAGGTTGCAGTGTCTGGTGACCTCGGAGCTCAATTCATGCTTTGGGAGTATGCGACCGTTATTGCCAGCAGATTGATTGGCATCAATCCCTTCGATCAGCCAGATGTTGAGTCTGCCAAAATCGCTGCTAGAGCAATGCTTGAGCAACGCGATGATATCGCGCCTGCACTCTTTAGCGAGAGTGGCATTGAGGTTCGCGCCCACGCTCTTTCTCTTGCGGGCGTTGATTCTGTCAAACAGGCCGTTGCCGCCTTACTCAAGAAGCTCGACAGTGACGATGGTTATGTTTCTATTCACGCCTACCTAGACAGAACCTCGGTTCCTCAGGCTCATGACTTGAGAGAACTGTTTGCTATCAGCTCGCGCAGACCCGTAACTTTCGGTTGGGCACCGCGCTTTTTGCATTCGACTGGCCAGTACCACAAGGGTGGCCCTGCGCAGGGAGTCTTCTTGCAGATTGTGTCAGCTGCAAAGAATGACATTTCAGTGCCAGGACGAGACTTCACCTTCGGTGAACTTATTGCATCGCAAGCCGCTGGTGATGCAAAGGTCTTGGCCGATCAGGGTCGACCTGTTCTGACTTTGACTCTTGCCGATGCAACAGCTGGCATCGAAGTCATCAAGCGATTTTTCGGCTAGAGAGAGAACAATGAGCCCAGTAAAACTAGGTCCCGCGAAGAATCCACTTCGAGATCCTGACGATCGCCGCCTTAATCGCATCGCCGGGCCAAGTAGCCTCATCATTTTTGGTGTCACCGGAGACTTATCGCGTAAGAAATTGATGCCGGCTGTTTATGACCTTGCCAATCGCGGGCTATTGCCCCCTGGCTTCGCACTGGTCGGCTTTGCCAGGCGCGACTGGGAGAACCAAGATTTCGGTGCAGTGGTAAAAGAAGCGGTTCAAAAGTATGCCCGAACACCATGGAGCGAAGAGGTTTGGCAGCAGTTAGCAAGCGGTATTCGTTTTGTCTCGGGCGAATTCACAGATGACGCTGCATTTGATCGACTCAAGAAAACCATCGAAGACTTGGACGCGCAAAGAGGAACCAACGGCAACCATGCCTTCTACCTCTCAATTCCTCCCAAGGCATTCGAGATTGTCTGCCAGCAACTATCTAGAAGCGGCCTGGCACAAGCTAAACCAGATGAATTCCGTCGCGTCGTGATTGAAAAACCATTCGGGCACGACTTGGCCTCTGCGCGTGAACTCAACGCGGTGGTCGAATCAGTATTTCCCGCTGACTCGGTATTCAGAATTGACCACTACCTTGGCAAAGAGACGGTTCAGAACATTCTGGCTTTGCGGTTTGCCAACCAGCTCTTCGAGCCGCTGTGGAACGCGAACCACATTGACCACGTGCAAATCACCATGGCCGAAGATATCGGGGTTGGCGGTCGAGCGGGCTACTACGACGGAATCGGTGCCGCCAGGGACGTAATTCAGAACCACTTGCTGCAGTTACTTGCCTTAACCGCAATGGAAGAGCCAGTTTCGTTTGACGCCGCCGACTTGCGCGCCGAAAAAGAAAAAGTTCTCTCGGCCGTAACGCTCCCCGCTGATCTTTCGTTACACACCGCTCGTGGTCAGTACGCAAGCGGCTGGCAAGGCGGCGAGCAGGTAACGGGTTTTCTCGCAGAAGAAGGCATGAACCCGAAGTCGGTCACCGAGACCTTCGCTTCTATGCGACTAGACATCAACACTCGAAGGTGGGCCGGGGTGCCCTTCTATCTGCGTGCCGGCAAACGCCTGGGTCGACGTGTCACCGAAATTGCAGTCGTCTTTAAGCGCGCACCTCAGCAATTGTTTGCCGAATCGCAAACATCGGCTCTTGGTCAGAACGCTCTGGTTATTCGAGTGCAGCCAGACGAAGGCATAACCATTCGCTTCGGTTCCAAGGTTCCTGGAGTCGGTATGCAGGTTCGAGACGTGACAATGGACTTTGGCTATGGCCACGCCTTTACAGAGGCAAGTCCAGAGGCCTACGAACGACTGATTCTCGATGTACTTCTTGGTGATCCTCCCCTGTTTCCGAGGCACGAAGAGGTTGAACTCTCTTGGAAGATTCTCGACCCGATCGAAGAGTTCTGGGCAAAAAAGGGAAAACCAGAGCAGTATCTTCCAGGCTCTTGGGGTCCGGCATCAGCTGATGCAATGATGAAGCGTGACGGCAGAGCCTGGAGAATTCCGTGATTAAAAACCTTCCGAACACGACTGTCAGCAAAGTATCGAGAGCTCTTGTTGAGCTGCGCGAAGAGGGCGGCGTAGTTGCTCTCGGTCGCGTGCTGACCCTGATTATTCAAACCAAATTTAGCGGCGTAGAAGACGCGGTTAAGGCGGCAAACGAGTCTTCACGTGAGCATCCGTGTCGAATCATTGTGTTGGCCGAAGATGACTCTAAAACGAAGGCAGCTTCGAAGCTTGACGCTCAGATTCGAGTTGGAGGTGATGCCGGAGCCTCAGAGGTAATCGTTCTTCGAGCCTATGGTGAGGCGGCTAAGCATTCGGCGGGGCTGGTCACCGGATTACTTCTTCCGGATGCGCCTGTTGTCGCGTGGTGGCCAGGCGAAGCTCCGGAGGTTACTTCTGCATCGCCGATCGGCAAGATTGCTACCCGACGGATAACCGATGCAGCTTCGCAGAAAGACCCGCACGCTTTTCTCAAGAAACTCTCGAAGAGTTATGCGCCCGGTGACAGCGATTTTGCTTGGACTCGAATTACCCTCTGGCGTGCCCAGTTAGCGGCAATTCTCGATCAGCCGCCTTACGACCCGATTACCTCAATTGAAGTCACTGGCGCAATCGATTCGCCATCGACAGACCTTCTGGCAACCTGGCTTGAAATGCAACTCAAGGTCGAAGTTATTCGCATCAGAACCATTCGTGGTAAGGCCGTGTCAGGCATTCGTGGCGTGAAACTATTTAGAAAATCTGGCGATATCGAAATCGTTCGTCTCGTTCCAGACGTGGCAACCCTAATTCAACCCACACAGCCAACCCGTGAAATTTCTCTACCTCGCCGATCTTCGCGCGACTGTCTAAGTGAAGACCTGCGCCGTTTAGATCCCGATGATCTGTTCGGCAAGGTAATCACTAAGGGTTTCGCTTCTTCAAAAAAGCCAAAACTTAGCACCTTGGCTAAAAAAGTAGTTGTGAAGGCCAGCGGCAAGAGATGAGCAACGTTGTAGTCAATCGACTCGAGAACGCAGCCGGTGTCGCTGAAGCAGCTGCCGAGTATTTCGTTGGCCGACTGGCAAATTTAATCGCCATGAAGCCAAGCGTTCACGTGCAGTTGACCGGTGGCACCGTCGGCATCGCGACTCTTGCAGCCATTGCCAATCGGGAAGACACTCACCTCCTCGACTGGTCGAGTGTGCATATTTGGTGGGGCGATGAGCGCTTTGTTGCGGCCGAATCAAACGATCGCAACGCGGTTCAAGCTCGCAAGGCACTGCTCAGCAAAATTGCAATTACCGAAGCAAACATTCACGAGTTTCCATCTACCGACTCGGGGCTAGACCTGGATCAAGCAGAACATCTTTTTTCGGCAGAACTGGTTCTGCTCAAACCACAATTCGACTTGGCGTTTGTCGGCATGGGGCCTGACGGGCACGTGTGCTCACTTTTTCCTGGTAAACCAGAACCTAAGCCTGAGGCAATGGTTCTAGCGGAGCACGACTCTCCCAAACCACCGGCGCAGCGATTAACCTTCAGCTACGAAGTCATGAACTCGGTCGACGAAATTCTGTTTGTGGTTGCCGGAGCAGACAAATCAGCAGCCGTTAAACAGGTGTTTGATCAAGACGCCGAAAAGTTGCCGGCCGCCCGCGTGCGAGGCCGTGAGAAAACAATTTGGTTTATCGATCAGGCTGCAGCTAACGAAACCTGGGGCTGCTAGTTACTTTTTGCCAGCCAACTTCTTGGCGGCAGACTTCTCAAGTTTCTCTGCAGCGAGGGCTGCGGCTGCGGCAGCAATTCGCTTGGCCTTGATAAGCGCGATTGCCTCTTCAAGAAGCTGCTTTGCCTCGAGGTCTGTGCGACGCTCTTTTACGTAGGCTAGGTGAGTTTTGTATGGTTCGTGCTTAGAGTTTGATGGCGGATTTGCCTGGTCTAGGCCAGCCGGTAGTCCGCAGTTGGGACAATCGATCTCTACCGGAAGTTCTTCAACTTCAACGTTCGACGCAAATGCTGGGCTTTGAACGTGGCCCATGACGCAGTAATAGTTGCGAACTACTCGGTCAGCTTTAAAGCCGCGGTCTTCTTCGCCCATTGGTCCGGCGCCAACGCGAGAGCCACGGATTGCTGATCCCCCATTGGTAGCCATTTTGTTCCTTAGACCAGTGCGAATCTTGTAAACAAGCCGAGCGTGATGATAACGACTATCCAGACGATGCCCAGAATGATTGTTACTCGGTTCAGGTTGCGCTCTGCTACGCCAGACGAGCTCATGGTGCTGGTCACGCCGCCACCAAACATGTCGCTTAGGCCACCACCGCGCCCCTTGTGCAAGAGAATCAGCAGGGTGAGCAAAAGGCTGGTGATAGCCAAGAGCACCTGTAGAGCGATTTGTAGAGCAGCCATTTATTCCTCAGTTTCTAAA
>CAIKYE010000016.1 GCA_903831585.1 uncultured Micrococcales bacterium
GTTTTGCGCCTAGCATTGGGTGAGATTGGAGCCAAAATGACTACTTTGCTGAAAAGGATTGCTGTCGAGTTCACCGGCACCGCACTGCTCGTTTGTGTCGTGGTCGGCTCGGGAATTATGGGCACCAATCTTTCGAACGATGACGCAGTTTCCTTGCTGGTGAATGGTCTATCTACCATCTTTGCTCTTGCTCTCTTGATTTTTGTTCTCGGCCCGGTCAGCGGTGCGCACTTCAACCCCGTGGTGACTTTTGTCAGGTTCTTCTCGAAGGACTTCAATCTGACGACAGCGCTCGCATATGTTGCCGCTCAGGTCGCCGGAGCAATCGCCGGATCACTAGTCGCCAACGCGATGTTCGATCTGAGCATCTTTCAAATTTCAAGCCACTTAAGGGTTAGCACTGGAACGCTGATCGGCGAAGTAATTGCCACAGCCGGTCTGGTGGCCCTGATTCAGATTCTGATTGCCAGAAAGCAAGATGCAGTCATTGCTGTCTCGGTTGCCGCCTGGATTGGTTCGGCCTACATCTTCACTTCTTCGACGTCATTTGCCAACCCGGCGGTCACAGTTGGTCGAATCTTCTCAGATACCTTTGCCGGGATAGCACCCGCATCGGTCTTGCCATTTATCGGTGCGCAGGTGGTCGGTGGGCTTATCGGCTTCGCAGCTGCAAGAGCCCTAAGACAGAACAAGAAATCTTCCTAGTTCCTGAGCGTGACTAACAAACCATGAAGAGTTCGTTCAGCAGAGTACTCATAGCTCTGCTGAGGGCTAGTCACTTTCCGCAAACCCTGGCCATGACGGTTGCTCTGGGTATATGCGCATGGGTCATGGGAGTTCGCGATCAAAACCTTGTAGTGTTCGTTGCTGCAGTGTTGTTCGGGCAGTTCTCGGTGGGCTGGGTCAATGACTTCATTGATGCGCGATTAGATCGCACCGTTGGCAGAAGTGAAAAACCAATCGTGGCCGGTACTTTAGAAACTTCGTCTATCAAAGTTCCAATCGCAATAGCTCTGATTATGGTTGTTCCGCTATCGATTTTGGCGGCCGGTTGGATTGGTGGGCTGGCTCACATCGCTGCTGTTGGTTCTGCCCACATTTACAACGTCTATCTATCCCGCACAGTTTGGTCTTGGGTTCCATACGCGGTGTCGTTCTCGTTATTGCCGTTCTTCGTTGCCCAGGCAGGATCGAGAGTTCTTTGGCCAGAGTTGCCCATGATTTTGCTGTTTGCGCTGGTTGGCGTAATTGCACATCTGCTCAACGCGCTGCCAGACATCGCAATCGACCGTGAGGGCGGCAAGGATGGCTTGGTGGTTTCGCTTGGCCGTCAAAAGTCCCTGCTGCTTGCCGCAGGGTTATTCGCGCTTACAATTTGCGTTTTGCTCTACCTGGTTGCTTAGCTCTAGAGGTAAAGGTCTAGTCTCGACGAAACTAACTTTCTTAGCGAACTGACGCTTCCAGAAAGTGCAGTCAGGTCGGCTGAATCCAGGAACATTGAAATCGATTGATCGGGATACTCGATAAGGATGCAAGGCTCACGTCCCGCAGATGCCTTTTGCTCACGGTCGTTTCGTTCGTTTAGGTGAATCATTCGCACCGCGATGCTGTGATTCTCGAGCAAATCCTTTTCGAAGGCTTTGAAAGAAGACTTCTTCATGATCGGTGAATGAGAGATATCGCAGAGGCTGCAACTCCTGAGCCCAACTAGATGGCCAAAGAAGTAGGAGAGCTCTCCGGCGATGCCACCGTCGGCTTTGTAGATGCCAATTAGGGTGGCGCGGATCTCGGTCATAAGGGGCTAAACCAGACAATCGCCACTTTACTTCCGCTGGGATAGAGTTTTTGCATGACAAATCTTGAACCCCCAGTAATCGAACCAATGCTCGATCCAGCTCCAACCGTTCTCACCATCCAAGAGGTAGTAGTGGGCGATGGGGTCGAAGCACCAGCCAACTCAACCGTCAAGGTTCACTACCTTGGTGTTGACTATGAAACCGGCGAAGAGTTCGACTCTTCTTGGAGCCGTGGCGAGCCAATTGAATTTCCGCTGGGCCGCCTGATCAAGGGCTGGCAAGAGGGTATTCCGGGTATGAAGGTCGGCGGTCGCCGCACCTTGATCTGCCCACCAGAGGATGCCTACGGACCTGCCGGTGGTGGCCACCGACTCTCAGGCCGCACCCTGGTCTTCGTAATTGACTTGCTCGGCGTCGTCTAGCAGCAAAGCTCTAAACAAGAAATGCACCCCCGACAGGAGGTGCATTTCTATTTGGTAGGCCCCGTCGGGATCGAACCGACGACCCACGGATTAAAAGTCCGTTGCTCTAACCAACTGAGCTAGAGGCCCTTGAACTCGACAATTCTAACAGGCAAGAGCCGCACTCTCGGTGGGGCATTATTGACACATGGCCATGTTTTCAGAAGCACCGCGTGACTTTACCGCGGCCGATATCCCTGCACCAGAAATCATCGATCCAAAGAGCGTGCCCAGTTATCGCTGGGGTTTCATCGGTGCCGGTGATATCGCCGAAGTAATGGCTGCTGCACTTGCCAAGCACACCAACCAAAGGGTTGTTGCTGTTGGCTCGCAGACACCTGGCAAGGGCAAGGCTTTCGCTGAGCGTTTCGGTATCGAGCGCCACTATGACAACTATGCAGACCTAGCAAACGACCCAGAGGTCGACATCGTTTATGTCGCGACTCTTCCGCACACTCACCTCGCCGATGCGCGTCACGCGATTCGCGCGGGCAAACACGTGTTGATCGAGAAGCCTTCGACCATGACAGCTAAAGACACCGCAATTCTCTATGCCGAAGCGAAAGCTGCCGGCGTTCTCGCGATGGAAGCGATGTGGAGCAGGTACCTTCCGCAGGCTTCGATAATTCGCCAGATGCTCGCCGCCGGCACCCTTGGCGAAATCACGATGTTGCAATCAGACTTTGGTCAAGACAATCGCGACATCGCTCGTCTGTGGCTCAAAGACTCTTCGATTGTCATGGACATGGGCATCTATCCAATCTCGTTCGCACAGATGGTGCTCGGTTCGCCTTCGCGAATTATCGCCGGCGGAAAGATGCACAACGAAAACGTCGAGGCAATGGCAGCGGCCATCCTTGAATATGATTCGGGTGCCCGCGCGGTTCTCGCAACCTCTGGCCACTCGCATATTCCGACCATCGCATCGATCACCGGAGACGCGGGCGTTCTCACCTTGGATGGGCCGTTCTTCATTCCGACCTCGCTAGAACTTCGCCCGGCCTTGTTCAACTCGCATGGCCCGCGATGGAGTGATGAAACCGGTGTGCTTGCGCACGAGGGGCTCAGCTACCAGGCCACGTATATGGCAAAGTTCATTAGCGAGGGCTTGCTCGAGTCGCCGCTGCACACCCACGCAGACGTGGTCGCGGGCATTCGAATCGGCGAAGAGATTCGCCGCCAGGTTGGTGTTGTTTACCCCTAGAGGGCTCTAGTTTTTCTGCTCGGCCATTCGACCAACAGCATGGCGGCGACCATCAGCGCTCCACCAAGCACGGTCTTCAGCGAGAGAACCTCTTGACCAGCGGCAACAGAGATAAGGGCGGCAAAGACCACCTCTGAGGTCAAAATAATCGCCACGCGTGAGGCATCCATGATGCCCTGCGCCCAGGTCTGAACGAAGAAAGCCAAGGCGGTTGCGAGTATCGCCGTGAACAGAACGGCAAACCAAACGTCTTCTGAGGGCGGTGCCTGGTAGCCATTGGCAAGAGCGCCGATCCAGCACACGACTCCGGCGGCGGCGAGCTGAACGACGGTCAGCGCGTAGGCATCTCGACCCGGGCTCCAAACGCCGAGACCAACGATGTGCACGGCAAAAAGAATCGCACAGATCACACCCCAAATTTGCCCGAGTTCAATTGCAAGTCCGGTAATCGAAATCAGAGCCAAACCGGCGGTAGCAAGAGCAACCGCTAACCAAACCTTGCGGGCAACTTTTTGACGAATTGCCAACCACGCAAAAATCGGAGTTAGCACCACATACAGGCCGGTGAGAAAACCGGTGATTGCTGCGGTGGTTTCTTGCAACGCAATTGTTTGAGTTATGTAACCGGCACCAAGAATTGCGCCGAGCGGAAACCCATACTTGAGAATGTCGCCACGGATAAGTTTCAAGACGCTTGGTCGAACCAGAATCATCACCGCAACCGCAATTGTGAAACGTGTTGCCAAGAAGTCGAATATCGGCTGTTTCTCTATTGCCGGTTTCATGAGCACGAATGCGGCACCCCAAATTATTGCGACCGAGATTAGCGCCGGCGCAGCAATAAGGGGAGTCTTCTTCATGAGCAGAGTTTGTTTAGCGCTTGCCGTGCGCGGCATTCTTTGCCATCGACGGAAAAACCAACCCGTGCATTGGAAACACTGCTGCCCAGTAAAGGTGACCCCAGAGTCCGCGAGGCATGTAAAGCGCACGCTGAATAACGGTGCAACCCTCAGAGTCTTCGTTCGGAATTACCGTCCACTCGAGCCAAGCGCGACCCGGCATTTTCATTTCGGCGCGCAAACGAAGAAGTTTTGGTCGGGTGATTTCTTCTACGCGCCAAAAGTCGAGCGCCTCGTGGACCACCAGGTGATCTGGGTCGCGACGCCCTCTGCGAAGTCCAACGCCACCCACGAGTCTGTCCATGAGGCCGCGCAACTGCCAAGCCCAGGTGGCCGTTGAGTACCCGTGATCGCCACCAATTCCCTCGATGCGGGCAAATACCGTCTCGGCTGAGTCTTTGGTCTTTACGGTTCGCACATCTGTGTACAAGCTTCCACCGGCCCAGTCTGGGTCGGTTGGAAGCGAGTCAGAAGGCGCGTAGGGAACCGATGCGTCGGTCCATCGGGTTTGCACGTTCGAGGTCTTTAGACGGGTCAGAGCGAGCGTTACTGCCGTCTTGAACGAAGTTAGCCCACTTGGCGGGTCTGGAATCAGCTTTCGAATCTCGGTGTTGTCGGCGATTACGTCGTTCTTCAGGCTGTCGACAAGTCGTCGAGCGAGCTGAAACGGCACCGGTGTAACCAACCCAACCCAGCCACTCGAAAGCTTTGGTGTGAGCACCGGGATCGGAATGATGATGCGTCGTCGCAAGCCAGCAGCTTCGGCATACTGCTGCATCATCTCTGCGTAGGTAAACAGGTCTGGGCCGGCAACATCGAATGCACCGGTGATTTTCTTGTCAACAGCCGCAGCGCCGACCAAGTACCGCAAGATGTCACGAATCGCAATCGGTTGAATCTTGTTGAGCACCCACTTTGGTGTCGTCATAATTGGCAGACGTTCGGTTAGATAGCGCAACATTTCGAAAGAAGCCGAACCTGAACCGATGACAACACCGGCACGAAGTTCAATCGTTGGCACACCAGACTCGCGCAAGATTTCGCCGGTCAGCGCACGCGATGCTAGGTGCGGCGAAAGCTCTTGCCCCGCGGTGATGATGCCACCCAGGTAAACAATGCGCTTCAACTTGTTGGTAAGCGCTGCCTTTGCAAACTTCTCGGCGAGAACTTTTTCTTCGTTCTCAAAGTCTGCGGTCAGGTTTAGTGCGTGCAACATGTAATAGGCAACGTCAACCGACTTGAGCGCAGTGTTGAGCGCAACAACGTTATTAGCATCGCCCTCGACTACTTCGACTTTTGAAATCCACGGATAATCGCGAAGTCTGTCTGCCTGTCGCGCAAAAACGCGAACCCGGTATCCGACGTCGAGCAGGTGGGTGACCAGGCGGCCGCCGATGTATCCAGTTGCACCGGTGACCAAAACCAATGCGGGCTTGCCAGTGCGAGTCTTGAGAGTTTTTAGGCCTTCGGTGATCTCGTTCATTGGTCTAGTCTGCTACCAAAATCGATTCTTGAAGTTCGACGGCAACCACTCGGGGTTTCTTACCCGTGCGGTTTAGGTGCACCACAAGCATCTGCCCTGGCCTAAGCGTGCTTGCCGCAATAATCTCTCGCCGCAGCTCGGCTGAGGCAAAGCCACCGATGGTCTTGAGAATTGTGGGCAGCGAGGGTCGGTGAGAACACACCACGGTTGCCTTGTTGATTTCAATCAAATCTTCGATCACGTTGCTGGTTCTGGCCGGACGTTTGGCGTTGCCAAGTTCGCTCAGTTGAGAGCGTTCAACCACGGCCAACTTGAACTTCTCGGCGAATGGCTTCACGGTGTCTCGGCAGCGCTTCCAGGGGCTGGCAATGACCTTCTTGACTCCGAAGGCCGTCAGTGGCTTGATCAGGGCCTTTGCCTGCTGTTTGCCGAAGTCGTGCAGGGGTCGCTTGCCGTCGTCGACGGTCTTGCCACCCTTCCAATCGGCTCTGGCCATTGCCCTCGCGTGCCTCAGCACAATAAGCGGCTTGGTGTCGAGCAGGCCTCGGTCGAAAAGGTCTAGCAGGGCGGTAAGCGGCTTCTCGTCGAACTCGTAACTCAAAAGTTTTTTGGCCTGCTGCGGTGTCTTCCAGTCGACTTTTTCGACCTCTTCGCTTGGCTTGAATTTGCTATCGGCCATGGCCTTATCGCTGACTTTCGCCGCCCAGTAGTGCACCTGTTTTTTGTCGCCGTTAGGCAGCTTGTAGTTGA
>CAIKYE010000017.1 GCA_903831585.1 uncultured Micrococcales bacterium
CGCAATGTCGATGCGAACATCGAAGTCGCCAACCTCGCGAGTTTCGATTGTGGTCTTAGCGAATGGGCTGGTTGCGCTGGCTACTGAAAGCACTTTGATTGAGGTCATAAGTCAAGTCTAAGCAACGAAAAGAAGAAACTAGGCGGTGAATGAAGTGCTCGGCAAATCTTTCTCGTCTTCTTCGATTGCTCGAACGATTCTTGCGACTACATCCTCTGTTTTTAGTCCTGCACCGAAAGCGGGTGCCTGGCCAAATATCGCCCTGCTTGCCAAACCGGACTCTGTGTGACCCGGTCGTGCGTCAATCCATCTAATTCCGGCACGACGAAGTTCGCGAGTGGCCGCTGTAGCGTATCCGTGCATTGCAGTTTTGCTTGCAGAGTAAGAAGTCATTCCGGCCATCGGAGTTTCGGCGATAACGCCAGAGAGCGAGACAACGAACGGTGATCGGTTTGCCGCCGCTGACTCTTCAAGTTTTGTGAGAAGCGCTTTTACGACTGAAACCTGACCGAGAAAGTTAACCCGCAATAGGTTCTCAGTGACATCAACCGGGGTTTCTGCTGCAGATCCAAATGCAACTTGCCCGGCGGCAAGCACGATGCCATCTAGTTGAATGTTCGACGCCCTTATGGCGGCTGTGAAACTCTCGATTGAGTCTGGCTCGTTGAGGTTCAGCATATACTTAGCGACCAGCTGGCTTGGGAGGCGTTGAGCCGAAGCCTCGCTGCTAGCGGTGCCAATCACCGATGCACCTGACTCGGTCAGCTTCGATGTGAACGCATTTCCGAATGCCCCGGATGCTCCGATCACCAGAATGGTTCGGTCTCTGAGTTGTGCCATGTCGAGCCCTCTTTCGTAGTCAAGTGTTAATTGAGTCAAGTAGTCGAACCCTGAGCGGTTAGCAAATAGTCCCAATGTATTCCCCAAGTTTTTTGTTGTTTTGCGCCTAGCATTGGGTGAGATTGGAGCCAAAATGACTACTTTGCTGAAAAAGATTGCTGTCGAGTTCGTCGGCACCGCACTGCTCGTTTGCGTCGTGGTCGGCTCGGGAATAATGGGCACCAATCTTTCGAATGATGACGCAGTTTCCTTGCTGGTGAATGGTCTATCGACCATTTTTGCTCTTGCTCTCTTGATTTTTGTTCTCGGCCCGGTCAGTGGTGCGCACTTCAACCCCGTGGTGACTTTTGTCAGGTTCTTCTCGAAGGACTTCAATCTGACGACAGCGCTCGCATATGTGGCCGCTCAGGTCGCCGGAGCAATCGCCGGATCACTAGTCGCCAACGCGATGTTCGATTTGAGCATCTTTCAAATTTCCAGCCACTTGCGGGTTAGCACTGGAACGCTGATTGGCGAAGTAATTGCCACAGCCGGTCTGGTGGCCCTGATTCAGATTCTGATTGCCAGAAAGCAAGATGCAGTCATAGCTGTCTCGGTTGCCACTTGGATTGGTTCGGCCTACATGTTCACTTCTTCGACGTCATTTGCCAATCCGGCGGTGACCGTGGGTCGAATCTTCTCGGATACCTTTGCCGGAATAGCACCCGCATCGGTCTTGCCATTTATCGGTGCGCAGGTGGTCGGTGGGTTTATCGGCTTCGCAGCTGCAAGAGCCTTAAGACAGAACAAGAAATCTTCCTAGTTCCTGAGCGTGACTAACAGAGCATGAAGAGTTCGTTCAGCAGAGTGCTTACAGCTTTGCTGAGGGCAAGTCACTTTCCGCAAACCCTGGCCATGACCGTTGCTCTCGGTCTATGCGCATGGGGCACGGGAGTTCGCGATCAAAACCTTGCGGTATTCGTTGCCGCAGTGTTGTTCGGGCAGTTCTCGGTGGGCTGGGTAAATGACTTCATTGATGCGCGATTAGATCGCACCGTTGGCAGAAGTGAAAAACCAATCGTGGCCGGTACTTTAGAAACTTCGTCTATCAAAGTTCCAATC
>CAIKYE010000018.1 GCA_903831585.1 uncultured Micrococcales bacterium
GCTTTCCTGCTTGTAAGTATGCCGTAATCTAAGTCATTAGCATCCAAATGACATACATTCTCCGCTGACAAAGGGGCCAGAAGAGTGACCACAATCGACCTCGTAGGCGCATCAATCGACACTCGCCACTTCATCAACGGCTCGCGCGTGGCCTCGGCCGAAACTTTCACCAACACCTCACCTGTCGACGGAAGTTTCTTGGGTGAGATTTCGCGCGGTGGTGAGCACGAGGTGAACCTAGCTGTCGCGGCGGCAAAGGCCGCGTTCAAGGGTTGGGCGGCAATGGGTCCAAAGAAGCGCGGCGAAGTTTTACACAAACTCGCAGACCTGGTCGAAGCAAACATCGAGACTCTCGCGCAACTTGAAACCATGGACAACGGATCGCTCTTGCGATCACATCGCCGCGGTGTAATGCCGCGTGTCGCACTCAACATTCGCTTTTTCGCCGACTGGGCGATTAACGATTTGCACCACGAGGTTTTCGAAACCCGTGGTCACAGCAATAACATCTCGTGGGATCCTTCTGGAGTTTGCGCTCTCATCACACCCTGGAACGCGCCACTGATGTTGGCCACCTGGAAGATTGGTCCGGCGCTTGCCGCCGGTGACACCGTTGTTTTGAAACCTGCCGAGTGGACACCCCTGTCTGCTTCATACTTCGCAGACCTAACCAAGCAAGCCGGAATTCCCGATGGTGTGTTTAACGTCGTGCAGGGTTACGGAAGAGAAGCTGGCGCTGCCCTGGTTGCTCACAAAGATATTTCACGAATTTCGTTCACCGGTTCTGTGCCGACGGCAAAAGTAATCGCGCGCTCGGCAGCAGACAATCTGACCCCGATAAGTTTCGAACTCGGTGGCAAGAGCCCGCTCTTGGTTTTCGAAGACGCAGATCTTGACCTAGCCGCAGAGCTCGCAGTCGAACAGTATGACAACGCCGGTCAGGTCTGCCTATCTGGCACTCGCATTTTGGTGCACGAGTCTGTCGCCGATGACTTCGCGGCCAAGTTCATCGAACGCGCCGGCAAGATCACGCAGGGCGATCCAAGAGATGAGAACACCGATATCGGCCCGCAGATTCACCAGGTGCACTTCGACCGTATCAAGAGCTTTGTCGATCGGGCCAAGGCCGAAGGCGCAGACATCATCATGGGTGGCGAGCCAAACGCCGAGCTCGGTGGCCTGTTCTTCAGGCCTACCCTGGTCAAGAACCCCGCTGCCAACAGCGAGATCGTGACCGCAGAGGTCTTTGGCCCTGTGCTTTGCATGCAGACCTTCAAAACGGACCAGCAGGCACTCGAGATGGCAAACGGCACCGAGTTCGGCCTGGCTGCGGTCGTGGTGTCTGGCAAGCGCGAGCATGCCGACAAGATCACCAAAGAACTGGTCGCCGGAACCATCTGGGTCAACTGCTTCTTTGTGCGCGATCTGAGAGCGCCTTTTGGTGGCTCAAAGAAGTCGGGAATCGGCCGCGAGGGCGGAACCTGGTCATTCGATTTTTATGCGGACGTTAAAA
>CAIKYE010000019.1 GCA_903831585.1 uncultured Micrococcales bacterium
CCTTCGCGGCAAGAAGGCAAAGATTCGCGAAAAGCGCGACAACGTTTAAATCTCGTAATAACCTGTTTCTATGACAGACCTCGGGCAAAGCCCGCAAGACACTAAAGCAAAAGCACCACGCAATTTGCGCGCTAAATGGCGTCGACTAAAGAAGAACGTTTTCGTAGCTTTCTTCATCGACCTGCTAGTTATCGTCGCAACCGCGTTGGTGCTTTCGCTTTTGGTAAAGACTTTCTTGATTCGCTCGTTCTTCATTCCGAGCGGCTCGATGCTTGAGAATCTCCAGATTCAAGACCGAATCATCGTCAACGAATTGGTTCCTGACATAATTCCTCTAGAGCGCGGCGATGTCGTTGTGTTTAGAGATCCGGGCAATTGGCTTGGCACCATCATCAGACCGGAACAAAACTTCTTCGAGGTAACTGGCGAGTGGTTCTTATCGGCCTTCGGTTTTGCCGCGCCAGATTCAACTCAGCACCTGGTCAAGCGAGTCATCGGTGTCGAGGGCGACCGCGTTGTCTGCTGCGACGTCGACGGCAAACTGACCATCAACGGCAAGGCAATCACCGAGCCATACCTTCCGAAAGATGTAGTGCCAAGCGTCTTGAAATTTGATGTAGTTGTTCCCAAAGATGCCTATTGGGTTATGGGTGACAACCGTGCCAACAGCGAAGATTCGCGCTATCACCAAGACCTTCCGAGCAAGGGTTTCGTCGAGAAGCAGCATGTGGTCGGCCGAGCTTTCGTCGTCTCGTGGCCTTTCGCCAACTGGCAGTGGCTAGATAACTATCCAAATGTCTTCAAAGACGTTCCCAAACCTTAGTCTCGAGCAAACCCTCTTTGACTCTGGAGCGAAGTTTGTTCTTGGCATCGACGAGGTTGGCCGCGGTTCGGTCGCCGGGCCGGTAGCCGTTGGAGTAACAGTTCTGTCGCCAGCCAAACTAAACGAACCTTGGCCTGCAAAACTGCGCGATAGCAAACTCATCAGCGAGAAGGTTCGCGAGGAACTCTTTGCACCGACCGCCGGTTGGGTCACTCAGTGGGCGGTAGGCATGGCCAGCGCTAAAGAAATCGATGACTACGGCATTGTCTGGGCACTCGAGGTATCGGCTAAGCGAGCAGTCGATCAGCTAGAAATCGAATTCGACTCGGTCATGGCCATTCTCGACGGCTCGCACAACTGGCTTTCGAGAGCTCCCTTTCACGTTCACGTTCAGCCCAAGGCCGACCGCGACTGCGCGAGTGTGGCCGCCGCTTCTGTTCTGGCCAAGGTCACCCGAGATCGGCTGATGGTTGAGCTTGCCGAATCGGTGCCCGGCTATGGCTTCGAGGGGCACAAGGGCTACGCCAGCGCTGGGCATATCGCCGCCATTCGTGATTTGGGGCCTAGCAGCGAGCATCGGGTCACCTGGCTAACCCGCATCTTGGCCGATGGTTCAGAAGGGGTCGGGTCAGAAACTGTCGTTCAAGAGCCCTAAAATTTGAACATGGACGAGAACGAGATCGAAGACTACGACAGAGACGCCGAACTGGCCCTCTACCGTGAGTACCGCGATGTCGTGGGTACTTTCAAATTTGTGATTGAGACAGAGCGACGTTTTTACCTCGCCAAC
>CAIKYE010000020.1 GCA_903831585.1 uncultured Micrococcales bacterium
CTCGACTTCAGCGCTCTTTCGATGCCAACCTCAGACAAGCACTCGACCGGTGGCGTTGGCGACAAGATCACATTGCCGCTCGCACCGCTTGCTTCAGTGTTTGGCGTTGCTGTGCCGCAGTTCTCTGGTCGCGGCCTAGGTCACACCGGCGGCACCCTAGACAAGCTCGAGGCCATCAAGGGCTGGCGCGCCAACCTGTCGAACGAAGAGATGCATCGCCAGCTGGCCGAAGTTGGTGCGGTTATCTGCGCTGCTGGCTCTGGCCTGGCCCCTGCCGATAAGAAGCTCTACGCCCTGCGTGATGTCACCGGCACGGTCGAGGCCATCCCATTGATTGCCAGCTCGATCATGAGCAAGAAGCTAGCAGAGGGCACCCAGTCGCTGGTTCTCGATGTAAAGGTCGGTTCGGGTGCGTTCATGAAGACCATCGAGCGGGCTCGCGAATTGGCGACCACGCTCGTTCAGATTGGCCAGGATGCCGGCGTGCACACCTCTGCTTTGATCACAGACATGTCGACACCGCTCGGCCTCAAGGTCGGCAACGCCCTCGAGGTCGAAGAGTCTCTCGAGGTTCTAGCCGGCGGCGGCCCAGCAGACGTTGTCGAGATCACGGTCGAACTAGTTAGCGAAATGTTGAGACTGGCCGGCAAGGGCGACGTTGATGTTGCAGCTGCGCTCAAAGACGGTCGCGCCATGGATCAGTGGCGTCGAATGATTACGGCTCAGGGTGGCGATGTCGATGCACCGCTGCCGAAGGCAAAGCACTCGCACACCATCGTTGCACCTGCGTCTGGAACGTTGCTCACTCTCGATGCACTACAGGTTGGTGTTGCCTCTTGGCGACTCGGTGCCGGTCGCGAGCGCAAAGAAGATGCGGTGCAGTTTGGTGCCGGAATCGAATTGCACGCGCAGGTCGGTTGCGCTGTTGCCGCAGGTGCGCCGCTGATGACTCTCTTCACCGATGACGAACCACGCTTCTCTCGTGCGCTCGAGTCTCTCGAAAACTCGTTTAGCATTGGCTCTGGTTCAGTCGAGCGAAAAATCGTCATCGATCGCGTTAGTTAAGGTTTGAAATGAATATCAAGAAGCTGCCAAAAATCTCACTGCACGATCACCTAGACGGCGGCCTTCGACCTCAGACCATCATCGAGCTGGCCGAAGAAATCGGTCTCGAGTTGCCAAGCACCGACGCAGCCGAGCTTGGCCGCTGGTTCGAGCAGTCGGCCAACAGCGGCAACCTGGTCGACTATCTGAAGACTTTTGACATCACCACCGCGGTCATGCAAACCACCCACGGTTTGCAGCGGGTTGCCAAAGAGTTCGTGCTCGATCTAGCCGCAGACGGCGTCATCTATGGCGAGATCCGCTGGGCTCCAGAGCAGCACCTGGGCAAGGGTTTGAGCCTCGACGAGGTCGTTGCAGCCGTCCAGGATGGCCTAGAGGAGGGCGCTGACGCCGCCCAAGACAAGGGTCACAGCATTCGCACCGGCCAGTTGGTCACCGCCATGCGCCACCTTGATCGCGGTCTTGAGATTGCCGAGCTTGCCGTTCGCCACCGCAACGATGGCGTGGTTGGTTTCGACATCGCCGGCCCAGAGAAGGGCTTTATGCCCAACCGTCACAAGGCTGCCTTCGACTATTTGGCAAGCGAGATGTTTCCGGTTACGGTTCACGCCGGTGAGGCCGACGGTGTCGAGAGCATCAAGGATGCCATCGTCAGCGGTCGTGCTCTTCGCCTCGGACACGGTGCAAGGTTGATCGAAGACGTCATGTTCAGCCGCAGCCAGGGCGAGGCAGACTTCGTGGTTCTCGGTCCGGTTGCCGAGTGGGTGCACGATCGCGGAATCGCACTCGAGTTGAGCGTCACCTCGAATATGCAGACCGGTGTTCTCGATGACATATATCAGTTGACCGAAGAAGACGATCACGAGTTGAGCGTCTCAGATCATCCGTTTGCAGTTTTGTATGACCTCGGTTTCGCGGTAACCGTGAATCCAGACAACCGCTTGATGTCGAACACAAGCATCTCGAAAGAAATGCAATTGCTTGTTGAAACCTTTGGTTACGACATCGATGATCTCGAGCAGTTTCAGCTAAATGCGGCAGACGCAACTTTTCAGTCGGTCGACGCTCGCGAAGAACTAATCGAAACCATTGCCGAGGGCTTCGAAGCTCAGCGAGCAAACCTAGGGCGAGACCGCCGCTAGGCGTTAAGCAGTTCGCGCGCGGCCGACTCGAGTTTTTCTAGGGCTGCCGC
>CAIKYE010000021.1 GCA_903831585.1 uncultured Micrococcales bacterium
CACAATTGCGGCAACCGAGATTCGCGACCCAGAGAAAGTTATCTGGCTTTCGCAGACCACGCTGTCGGTTGACGAAACCATGCAGACCGTTTTGAAGTTGCGCGAGAAGTATCCGACTTTGCAAAACCCTCCGAGCGATGACATTTGCTATGCAACGCAGAACCGTCAGGTTGCCATCAAGAAAGTCGGCGCGCAGAGCGATTTGGTTCTTGTGGTTGGTTCGGCAAACTCATCGAACACCGTGCGTCTTGTTGAGGTTGCGCTCGAGGCCGGTGCAAAGGCCGCCTACCGCGTTGACTTTGCCCACGAGATTGACGATGCCTGGTTCGAGGGCGTCGAGACCATCGGTGTTACCTCGGGCGCTTCGGTGCCAGAAGAACTAGTCAGCGAAGTTCTCGACTACGTTGCCAAAATTGGTTTCGGCGATGTGCGAACCGTTCAGACCGCAGAAGAGGATGTTCAGTTTTCGTTGCCTGCCGAGTTGCGCAAAGAGCTTAAGGCCGCCGGCGAAGACGTCAACAACAAAGTAAAACGTCAGCTCTAAGGCTTAGAGCGACCCTTCATTTCAAATTAATTTGGTCATACACATGTTGTCTTCGCTTAGGACATAGTCGTCAAAGGCATCACAACTGTTGTATCCCAGAGACTTATAGAGTTCACGTGCAGGTTTGAAAGCCTCATTCGTTCCTGTTTCAAGACTCATTCGCCCAATACCGCTACTTCTTGCAAAATCTTCTATGTGAGCAACCATCGCTTTTCCAACACCTGATCCTCTGAATTCAGCCAAGGTGTGCATAGATTTGAGTTCTGCATGCTGGGCATCTAGTTTTCTCATAGCACCTACGCCGACAAGCTCTCCATCAATACGAGCACCGAAAACCATGATGTTTGCCGAAAACAACTTGGAGGCATCTAGCGCGTATATGTGCTCGATAGGGGTCGAGGAAGTGCAAAAAAGCCAGTGCGCTTGAAGTATCTGCGCTAGTTCATCAGTTAGTGACTCTTCAGTCGTGATAACAATTTCCACGCGATAAGAGTACTGCCTGTGTTTTCCGGCTTCTAAAGCGACATTGACTTGCCGGCCGAACCGAGCTCGGTTGCAGCCTCGACCACGCGGGTAGCCATTCCGGCCTCGCCGAGCTTGCCCCAGGCGCGCGGGTCGTAGTGCTTCTTGTTGCCAACTTCGCCGTCGACCTTGAGCACGCCGTCGTAGTTTGCGAACATGTGAGCCGCGATCGGGCGGGTGAAGGCGTACTGCAAATCGGTGTCGATGTTCATCTTGATAACACCGTGGCTAACCGCCTCGGCGATCTCTTCGGCGGTCGAGCCTGAGCCACCGTGAAAGACCAAGTCGAACGGCTTATCTTTGCCATACTTTGCGCCAACCGCTGCCTGAATCTCTCCGAGCAGTTCTGGGCGCAGCTTCACGTTGCCAGGCTTGTATACGCCGTGCACGTTTCCGAAAGTTAGAGCGACCATGTATCGGCCGTTCTCGCCAAGACCAAGTGCCTCTGCGGTCATGAGTCCGTCGGCCGGGGTTGTGTATAGGTGTTCACCTATACCGCCCTCGACGCCATCTTCTTCGCCGCCGACAACACCAACTTCAATCTCGAGAACAGCACCGATGCCGCTGGTTAGTTTCAACAGTTCTTGCGCGATGGTCATGTTCTCGGCCATTGGCACGGCAGAGCCGTCCCACATGTGCGAGTTGAACAGCGGGTTTTCGCCGCGCTTGACGCGGTCTTGTGAAATTGCAATGAGTGGGCGAACCAACTTGTCGAGCTGGTCTTTTGCGCAGTGGTCGGTGTGCAGGGCAATGGTGATTCCATAGTTCTTAGCAACCTCGCGAGCGAAGGCCGCCATAGCAGCCGCACCCGAAGCCATGTTCTTGATGGTTGGGCCCGACCAATAGTCGCCGCCGCCGGTAGTCACCTGAATGATGCCGTCTGAACCGGCAGCTTGAAGGCCAGCAAGCGCAGCGTTCAAGGTCTGTGAGCTAGACACGTTGATTGCCGGATAGGCGAAGCCGTGGCTCTTTGCACGGTCAAGCATCTCGAGGTATTGATCTGGGCTTGCTACAGGCATGGCCGAACTCCTAAAAGCATCATTGGGATAAGCACTAGGCTACCGCATGCGCCCGCTCTGGCTGGTTTGGGCATTAGGTTTGCCTTGTGAAACTCAACGACGTCGGCCAGCCAACTCTCGATTTGTTTGCAGCAGCCGTCGCAGCGGCCGCCGGTGCCTGGCCCCTAGTCGGCTCGGGCGACAAGTTTGCCGTTGACCAAGCCGCGGTCGATGCAATGCGCCACTCACTGAAAAACGCGGACTTCGGCGGAGTGATCGTGATTGGCGAGGGCGAGAAAGACGAAGCGCCGATGCTATTCAACGGCGAGCTAATCGGTGCTGGATTGCGCCCCGACTATGACATCGCGGTTGACCCAATCGATGGCACCGCGCTCGCGGCAGCTGGTGTTGAGGGAGCGGTTTCTGTAATCGCTGCTACCCAACGCGGCAAGATGCTCGACTGCAAAGACGTCTTCTATATGAAGAAGCTAGTCACCGGAGTCGAAGGCAAGGGCGTTTGCGATATCGACATGACTCCAACCGAAAACATTGTTGCGCTGGCAGCTGCAAAAGAAATTGCTGTCACCGACTTGCGGGTTGCGGTAATCAACAAGCCACGCAACAAGCACGTCATCGAAGAAGTTGAGTCAACCGGAGCAACCTGGGTTAGTTTCGACGAGGGCGATGTTGCCATGGCTGTTGCAGCAGCAACGGGCGACAGCGGAATCGACATGCTGCTAGGTGTTGGTGGTTGCCCCGAGGGAATCGTCACAGCTTGCGCAGTTCAAGTATTGGGCGCTCACATGCAGGGTCGGCTTGCACCGAGCGATCCAGACGAACTAGAGCGAGCTCTTGAAGCCGGCCACGATCTCGAGAAGAAACTCGAACTAGGCGACATGGTTTGGGGCGACAGATTCATTTTTGTTTTGGCCGGTGTCACCGATGGGCTCTTGGTTCGAGGAATCGAAGAGACTTCCGGCGGTCTCGAAATTCAGAGCTTCTTGCTCGATAGCGATCTCGACGAAGGTCACATTCTTGATGTGCGTGTCGAGCGCGAAAACTAGCCGAGGCAAAGACTTATGGCGAGAGTGTCGCCCACTTCAATTTCTGCAGGGATGCGCACCGAGTTCTTAATTGGCAACAGGTAGCCGCCATTCTTTGGAAACAGCGAGGTCGTGAATTCGATTTTGCTCACTGTTGCAGTGACCGGAATCACACCCCAGCCATATGTCAAACGCGCGGCTTCGGCCTTGATTTTCCTAGCCACTGGCTCGGGAACGGCCACGAAGTGAAAGGGCGAGGGACCGCGCCAATAAATGACTTCGCCCTCGAACTTGAGTTTCACGGTTTGCCGAAGCTGCTTAGTGAGGCTTGCCAACCGCCGGCTCGTCGAGCGCGGTCTCTAGATCTGGTGAGTAGTTCAGGGTGCTCTCTGGCAGGGGCTCAACTGCGGTGAGCCCTGAGGTTGGCTGGGTGACGGCAATTGCGCCCCACTGCACAGCAGTCTTTAGGCCGATTGGCACGTTGAAGCCAACCCCGAAGTCGTCTTGACCAGACTCGATTGGGTTAGAGACCACGGCAGCGAGAAAACCGGCAAGCGTTGCGTCGCCGGCACCAACTGTGTTGATTACCTTTACCGGTGCCGTGCGAGCAGACCAGGCATTGTCTTTGGTGACGGCAACCATGCCATCGCCACCGAGGCTAGCCAAAACAACATCAACGCCGAACGCGTTTACTTCGCGTGCCGCCTCGATTACGTCACCGATTGTTTTCAGATTTCTGCCGACGATGAAAGCTAACTCTTCTGCGTTTGGCTTCATGACTGTTGCGCAACCTTCACGCGCCCAGTAACCCAAGGGTTCACCTGAAGTGTCGAGGGCAACCTTTACGCCTTGTGCTTTCATGCGATCGAAGAGCGGTTGCAAACTTACGTATTCGCCCGACTCTTTATATGTCGGCAGAGCGCCAGCGATTACCAGCCAACCGGCTCCGGTTTCACGAACGGTCTTGTCGGTTAGTTCAACAATCGCGTTCCAGTCTTCGTGACTAAGTGGTCGGGGATTCTCGTTAACCTTTGTCGTGGTTCCGCCGTGTTCGAGAATAGTTGTTGAAACGCGCAGTGAGCCATCGACCCATAGCGGTGTTAGAAACTCTGCCGATCCGGTGCGAACCAAAACCGCTGGGTCCGCGTTGCCGATTGGCACAATGCCAGGTGCGCTGATGTGAGCCAGGTGAAGTCCACGAGAAACGTTGATGCCCTTGCCGGCGAGTTCTTCGCGAACGCCGTCGGCTCGGTTCACGGCTCCCGAGTGAAGGTTGGTGACAAAGTAGGTGCGGTCTAGGGTTGGCGCAGGGGTCAGCGTGACGATTGGTGAGCTGGTGGCTTGACCAGACATGGGACTCCCTATAGTGCTTTCATAAAAAATGCCCCTGAAGCAAATTGGGGCGTTATTCAGCAAACTACGTTGTAAGCCGTGCTCTGTCGATTATAGCCAAGCGGCATCTGTTGCCGTGGTTTCTTTGAACCCCGCAGATGCGCAAAATGCCCCATTTCTGGGGCATTCAGCGGGTTTTGTGTGGTTCTAGTTGAGCGCTTTTGGTTCGTCATCGTCGCCCTCGGTTAGCTCTGCCTTGGTGAAGACATCAGTACCCTCGTTCAACTCAGACACCGGGGGAATCGCTTTTCCACCGTCGAGAATACCCATGCTCTTATCATTCAGGCGTCGAGTCGTGGTCAATAGATTGCGTTCGAGGCTTGAAGCGAAGGCGTTATAGCTTGATACGGCTTTATTGAGGTACCCGCCAAGGCTAGAGGCGTGCTCTGCCACAGTTCTCACATACTTATGCAAGGTGACACCAAGACTGATTACGTCTTTCATCGTGTCTTCATTGGCGGCTTGCCTCCATCCGTACTGAATGGTCCTTAAGACACTGAATAGCGAGACTGGAGAAACTAGAGCAACTTGGGCTTTCATCGCAAAGTCGAGCAAATCTAGATCAGCTTCAAGGGTTGCAGCTAGCACACCTTCGTTTGGCACGAACAAAATGGTGAATTCCGGCGAAGACTCCAATCCTGAATAGTAAGTCTTCGAACTAATATCTTTGATGTGCTTTTTTACGTCCTCGACGTGTGCCTTCATGAAGTCTTTTCGAGCCTTTTCATCATCGGACGACGCTACGTCAGGAATCTTCACGGCGCGTTCAAAGTTTGCGTATGGAAACTTGACATCGATTGCCACAAATTTGTGATCCGGGTAATTCACGATGAAGTCAGGTTTTATTGTCTTGCCGTCTTCGTTTTCGAGAATTTTCTGTTCTGTGAAGTGAAGGCCTGCAACTAGCCCGCTCTGTTCGAGAAGTCGCTTGAGGTTTAGCTCACCCCACTTGCCACGGTTCTGATTATTGGTCAATGCATTTTGCAGGGCAGAGGTGTTGTCAATCAGCTTGCTTTGTTGGCTTCGATTATCGAGAAGCTGCTCTTGAATGGTCGAGAACTGCTCTAGGCGTTCGCGTTCCATCTGTCCGACCGTGGTTTCCATTTTCGAGACGTTCTCGATTAGTGGAGCCATTTCGCGGATGATTCGGTTCTGCTCGGCGAGTGCCGCCTTCTCGCGGTCGTCACGCTCTTTGCGCTCGCGAGCAGCTTCGGCCACCTGTGAACTGAGGCCAAGAACCGTTGCATTGGCTGCGGCTAGGTCTTTTTCGAGTTGGAGGCTGTCGGCCGGTGAGCCTGCGCCCTTGCGACGCTGACCAATAAGTACGCCGATTACCAGTCCAAGAAGGAGGGCTCCGGCGGCAGCAATGTATGTAAAAGTGTCCATGTGCCAGAGTCTGCCACTAGCCACCGACATTAACGGGTGACTTGCCTACTCGGCTTCATTGGTGGGCAGATTCAGCGGCTTGAGCTGCTGCTTGGTCTCGGCTAGAAGCCCAGCCAGGTCTTCGGCTCCGTGCCGCTTGGCGGCGTGAATGATGATTCGCGCGCAGGCATCGCTGTCGGCGAGGGCGTCGTGGTGGTCGAACTCCTCGTGACCCACTGCATAGGCCACCTGGTTGAGGCGGTAGCTCTCGAGGTTGTAGGTCTTTCGCGAGATCAGCAACGAGCAGGCGTAGTGAAGCTCGGGCAGGGTGCCACCAACCGCCTCGGTGGTCTTGCGCAGCACGCCCATGTCGAAACTGGCGTTGTGGGCGATAAGAACATCGCCCTCGATGAAATCGAGCATCTGAGCCAGAACTTCTGGCCAGGTGGGAGCGTTCTCGACATCTTTGGGGTAGATGCCATGAACACGAATGTTGCCCGGGTGAAAATCCAACCAGCCGGTCGGTGGGTTGATCAGAGTCGAATAGGTGTCGACAATCTGACCGCCGCGCACCTTGACCAGACCAACAGCACACGCGCTCGCGGAATTGCCATTGGCTGTCTCGAAGTCGATGGCGGTGAAGTCAAGAGGCATCCAACAAAGATACCCGCAACTAGACTTGACCCTCGTGGCTCTAACAATCGGAATCGTGGGACTGCCTAACGTAGGCAAGTCGACCCTCTTTAATGCACTCACCAAGAACAACGTTCTGGCGGCGAACTACCCGTTCGCAACCATCGAACCAAACATTGGTGTGGTGAACCTTCCCGATGAGCGACTTCAGCGTCTAGCAGACATGTATAGCAGCGAGCGTTTGCTGCCAGCCCCAGTGTCATTCGTTGACATCGCCGGAATCGTTCGCGGCGCCTCTGTCGGCGAAGGTTTGGGTAACAAGTTCTTGGCGAACATTCGTGAGGCTGACGCAATCGCGCAGGTTGTTCGCGGGTTCACCGATGGTGACGTCGTTCACGTTGATGGCAAGGTCGATGCTGCGAGCGACATCGAAACCATCAACACCGAGCTGATTCTGGCCGACCTCGAGACTCTCGATAAGGCGCGCGGTCGCATCGAAAAAGAAGTCAAGGGCAAGAAGATGGAGCCGGTTGTGCTCGAGACTCTTGACGAGGCAAAGGCTTGGCTCGACGCGGGTAACCCGCTGTCGGCTTCGAGTATTGATATTGCTCCGCTGAAAGACATGGGCTTGCTCACAGCCAAGCCAATCATTTATGTGTTCAACGTTGACGAGGCTGTGCTCACCGATGCTGCCAAAAAGAAGTTGCTCGCCGACATCGTTGCACCGGCCGAGGCCGTCTTTCTAGACGCCAAGGTTGAGAGCGAGCTTATTGACTTGGAAGCCGCCGAGGCTGACGAACTCTTAGCGTCACTCGGTCAAGATGAATCTGGTTTGAACCAGCTCGCCCGCATCGGTTTTGACACCCTTGGACTGCAGACCTATTTGACTGTTGGCCCGAAAGAGGCTCGTGCCTGGACGATTCACAAGGGCTGGAAGGCACCTCAGGCTGCCGGCGTTATTCACACCGACTTCGAGCGTGGTTTCATCAAGGCAGAGATCGTCTCATTCGATGACCTCATGGCTGCCGGATCTATGGCAGACGCGAAGTCGGCCGGCAAGGTGCGCATGGAAGGCAAGGACTACGTCATGAAAGATGGCGACGTGGTCGAATTCCGACACGGAGAAATATCTAAAACCAAGCAGTAGCTATTCTCGCTTTTTCAGATATGTAGAATTTCAACATGACTAACAAGTCGGGCAAATTCAGATTCATTTCGACGCCTGGGAAGAAAATTGGTTGTTTCACGGTCTTGCTAGCGCTTTTGGTGCCAGTTATCTTTTGGTCAATTTTGCTGGTCATGGATGCGACCAAGAACTATTGCAGTGAATGCTCCATCGGCTGGACCGCAGTTGGAACTTCGTTTCTGGCAATTCCACTAAGTTTGGTCGGTTTGCTTATTTGGGCAATTGCTCATTCCCGCGACATTTAGGGAAAAAATTACGACCAAGAAACTTAAAGGGAATGGCAACAAAGTCGAATTCCGTTTCAACGTTTAGCCGAGATTTTGCCTGAGCGGCTGCGAGTTGCGAGGTCGGCAGCGACAAGTAAATCCGTGTGTTTTTCAATCGAGCCCGCGGTTAGCTTGCAGAGTTTGACGAGTTCATCGGTGGTTTTTGGGCCAGACTCGATCGCTTCAAGAATGCGCCGGCACTGCTCTGACTTGAGTTTCTCATCCTGACTTTTCATGGCTTTAGATTATGCAAATGCGGTGGCATTTTCCATGAAATCTTCGAGGTCGCCAACCACGAATAATCGGCGATTGGCTAGATTGAGCACATGACTCAACGCGCCTCGCTCAAAGACTTCATCTGGGGAGTCGTCTGGGTCGCCATCGCGATTCTGAGCTACGAGGTGCTCAACCACGCCGGTCGCCCGCGTCTGATTGAAATCACAACCGACTTCGATCGCATGGTTCCGTTGGTGCCGGCATTCGTGATTCCTTATCTGAGTTTCATTCCACTTGTGTTTGTGATATTTCCATGGATTGCTCTTCGGTCCAGGCTCGTTTTTCGCACATACACGCTCTCGATCTTCATCGCGCAGATGATTCTGAATGTGCTCTACATAGTCGTGCCGGCGACAGTGGTTCGCCCCACGATTGATGGAGTCGATGTGTTCTCGGTCTTGTTGCGAGACTTGGTGTGGCAACTCGATGAGCCACTAAATACGTTTCCTTCGAATCACGTGACACTTAGTGTGATTGCAATTTTCGCGCTGTCGAGCTTGAAGCTTCGCAAGTGGTGGGTTTTGCCGATGCAACTCTGGCTGGGTGTGGTCTGCATTTCGACGCTGTTGGTCTATCAGCACGTGGTGCTCGATCTAGTCGCTGGAGTAGTGATTGGTGCAGCGGTTTATTCTGCGACGAGCAAACTGCTTAGGCGCCGAGCCACTGCTTAGGCACACGCTCAACAAAGTTAGCCGCAATCTTTCGGTAGCCGGCGGCATCTGGGTGAATGCCATCTGGCATGGTCAGCGCTTCGGTTTCGTTGAAGAGCTGCAGGCCATCAAGGTAGTGAATGTTTGGGTCGGTTGCCGATCGCTGGGTGACAACCTCAGCCAAAATCTGACGAATGCCGCGCAGCGTTAACTCGCCAATCCAACTGTGGCGGCTGAACTCTTGGCCCTTGACCATGCCGTCGGGGCCTGTTTCGCTCGGGCCTGGGTTGTTCTCGTGGGCGGGGCAGCAGATTGGCGAAATTACAAGAATTGGTGTGGTTTTATGGGCATCGCGAATTGTGTCGATGAAGCCGTGCACTGCAGGACCGAAGGTTCGGGCGGTGTAACTGGCGTTGTTCACCACGTTGATGCCGAGTTTCAGGCTGATCAGCTCGGCTGGCATATCACGAATGGTTCGCGCTGCAAATTGTTCGAGGTTGGCGCAGCCGCCGAGCCCGAGGTTGTAAACGTCAAGGGCAAGTTCGCGTGCGGCAGCCACCTGCCAAACTCCCAGCGGACCATCTGCATCTTCGCAGTGACTGATTGAACTGCCGTAGTGCAACCAGAGTGGTTGAAAACAGGATGATGGTGGTTGCCATTCGTCGTTGGCCTCGATCGAAATCAATTCGATTGGGCAGTTTTGTGGAAGCCAGATTTGCACGAGTCTTGGGGTGTTTGTTGCTGGAAGTTCGAACTCGGCAACCGAGTCTTCGCCTTCTATTTCTTGTTCGATTACGTCGAAATTCCAGACCCGCAGGTCGCCGTTTCTGTGAGAGATGTTCTGTTCGAAATCCTCGGTGGTCACGGCAATAGTCGATGGGCCAGAAATCCAGTTGGTTGAAGGGTTTGAATCGCGCAGTGAGCGGTAGGTCACGGTTATTTTTGTGGCGGTCGTCTCGATATCGATGTGAGCGCCAGCAAGGCGCTCGGCCATCTTGGCGACCCCTGGTTCATGAGCGTGCTGCGCGTATGTCCACTCGGGAAGACGGCTGAGGCTCAGCCCGCGCGCGGTCTTGTCCATACGCGCAACGCCTCGCAGGGCTTCGCCCAGTTTCAGTTCGAGTTCAGCGCTCATTGTCATGTGCCGATTCTAAGCGCAGGCAAGTGAGCGAGAGTGGGGCCTGCAGTGCTATGTCGTTGGGGTAGAGCAAGATGGAACCATGCAGAAAATAGGTTGCTTTGGGTGGGCGGTAATTTGGCTATTGGGCATTGGGGTCATCGCCGCTTTTGGAGAAGGTGGCAACCCGATCTGGGCTTTGCCGGCCTTGATTTTTGTTGGTGTGATAGTCGCTGTGGTTGTGGGTTCGATGCGTTCGAAAAACAAAGACCACAGCGCAGAGCTCTTGGCTGTCGCCGGAGATGTTGAGGCCTGGGTATCTGCGGGTGTCGATGCTGAGGGCAATCCCTTTGATGCCGACGACGAGCAATTGTTGTTTGTACTGCCAAATGTCGAGTTGCTCGAATACAAGAGCACCGGCTCGACCTATTCGGGTGGCAGCGCTGGCGTGAGTTTTCCGTTGTTCGGTCGCGTTCGAGGAAACGTCGGCGGTAATCGCGGTTCAATCTCACGCAACCCCGAAGAGCTGCTCTTGACTGACATGGGTCGTCTAAAGGTTTCAACCGAGAGGCTGATATTTGTCGGCGAAAAAGAGGCCCGCGAGATAGATCTCGATAAGGTGCTCGACTTCGAACTCGGCCCCAACGGACTCTGGGTCAAATTGGCCATGAGCAACCGCCAGAAGCGTGAAGGTTTTCAACACATGCAGGTCGATCAGATTCCAATCGGTATGGCTATTGGCATCGCTAAAGAGTTTGCAGACAAGGGTCTTGACGCGGCAAAGGATTACGCCAAAAAACTCGCTGCCGACATTCGTTCGACCATTGCGGCTGAAGCCGCAGCTAAACGTAAAAAGTAATAACGCTTGACGCTAATAACGCTAAGCGTTATTATTTAAGGGTGATCGTTTCTTTCGCCGACAAACGCACCGAGGCAATTTGGTTGCGCGAACCGACGAAGCGTATTTCAGCAGAATTACAAAGACTGGCCCACAGAAAGATGTTGGTGCTCAATCGAGTGATTCGTGTTGATGAACTGCGCATCCCGCCCGGCAATAACCTGAAGTCACTCTCAGGCAATAGAGCCGGGCAACACAGTATTCGTGTCAATGACCAACGGCGCCTCTGTTTCTTCTTCACACAAGTAGGCGTTGAATCGCTTGAGTTAGTCGACTACCACTAGGAAATTATGAAAAAAGTACATGCCCCCATCCACCCAGGCGAAGTTCTGCTTGAGGAGTTCATGCTTCCGCATGGCATTTCACAGTATGAAGTGGCAAAGGTAATTGGCGTTTCGCCTCGTCGCATTAATGAAATCGTTCACGGCAAGCGATCCATAACCGCCGACACAGCTCTTCGCTTGGCGAGAGCTTTCAGCATGAATGACGCATTCTTTAGCAACCTTCAGGCAGATTATGACCTGGCCGTTGAGCGCGAGCTACTTGCGAGCGTGTTGCCGAGTATCCCGGTCTTGCCGGCCATTGCTAAAGCTTTGCTGAAAACCGCTTAAAGCAAAATCGGGGCCTCACCCATGAGAGGCCCCGATTTTTTGTTTAACGGCTAGCCGCGACCGTGTCCGCCCTTGCCACCCTTTTCACCTTTTGGGCCAGGTCCTTTAGGGCCGTGAGCTGGTGGAGTGTCAACCGAGAGAATCACGTTGTTGGCATCGAAGTGAACAACAACACGAGTGCCATCGGCCTTCTTCATGAGAACTGCGTAGGCTGCCCCTTCGTGAGTGTCTTTCACAACGCGCTCAACAGTTGCATCGGTAACCCTGACCTTCGCGAGATCGGTGAGGGTTGTTGCCAAGTCACCGGTCACAACTTCTTGTGGTCCTCGAGGGCCCTTGCCTTCGCCCTTAGGTGCGCGAGCTGGCTTGGTCTCAACAGAGGTGATTGCGTTGTTAGCGTCAAAGTAAACGTCAACATGTGTGCCGTCTGCCTTGATCATGTGCACTTCATAAACAGCGGTACCGTGGCCGTCTTTTTCAACACGAATCACGGTTGCGTCAGCAACTCTTGCCTTGGCAAGGTCACTGAGTGTGGTTGCCAAATCACCGGTTACTGCCTCTTCGGCAATCTTGGCTTTGGCTTCTGGGCCTGAAGGTGGAGCACCTGGTGCAGGCGCAGTGCTCGAAGTTGGAGCTGGAGTCGATGGAGTATCTGCGGCGTTTGCACCGGCTATCGACATGAAACTGCCGGAAAGCAAGCCAGCGGTTAGCAGCCCTGAGGCTGCAATTATCTTCTTATTCATGTTCTCTTCCTAACTGCGAACGCTTTGCTCGCTAAGAAGATACTCACCAACCAACCTGCGAGAAGGTTTCATAATCTCTGTGTTTTCTCTGCCAATAAACTCTCTCTTGAATGCCATTGAAAGGTTGCCCATGCTGGCCCGCAAAGAATATCCACGCGTTTACATCGAAACCGCACAAGACTCTTTTGATGCTCAGCTCGAGCAGATCGAGAAGGCCGAGCTGGCTCCTGCCCTTCAGCGCAACGCCCTGCGCAATTTGGCTCTGTCTCTCGAAATGCATTTCGTTCACCGCCAGCGAGGGCTCGAACCTAAGCATGGCGCTCTCACCGAGCTGCGCTCGGTTGCCGAGCTGTTGCTGCACGATGTGAAGGCTCCGGTCGCAATCGACTACCTTCGCCAGTTGGCAAGCGAGTCGTTTGATGAGCTCTATGAGGTCTTTGCCGTCTAGTACCTTTGAGCCATGGTCTCGGTAACCAAGCGCTTTCTAGGTTCGCGTAGTTTGTCGACGCTGATTGCGATTGTGCTGGCGATGGTTCTAACCACTCCGGCCAGTGTTTCTGCGACTCCAATAATTCGTCTCGAAGCTACACAATATGAACCAAGCACCCCTGTTTTGCTTGCTGGCTACTTTGGACTCGGTGGAACAGTCACTGCAATTTATCCGAGCGAAGACACAGCTGTCAGCGCAACCTTCGAATGGTTTGCCGATGCGGTCAAGCTTGACGCAGAGCAGTCGGTAACTCTCAACCTAACC
>CAIKYE010000022.1 GCA_903831585.1 uncultured Micrococcales bacterium
CGCAGAAGACCCAGACCTTTACCTTCTCGAGCGGGTCAACTTTCTGAGCATTTTTGCCTCTAACCTCGATGAGTTCTTCATGGTTCGCGTTGCCGGTCTCAAAAGACGCATCGCCACCGGCCTCGCGGTTCACTCGTCTTCGGGCCTCGAACCAGCCGAGGTGCTCACAAGCATCAGCGAAGAGGCGCACCGACTTCAAGAGCGTCACGCGGCATTGTTCCGAGACCAGATCGAGCCGGCTCTGCGAGCAAACGGAATTCGCCTGGTGCACTGGCACGAACTCGAAGAGCAAGAGAAGTCAGCCCTGCACGGTTACTTTCAGAAGCAGATTTTTCCGGTGCTAACACCGCTTGCCGTTGATCCGGCTCACCCTTTTCCATACATCTCTGGTCTCTCACTAAACCTTGCGGTCGTGGTTCGAAACGAGCAGCAAGAGACCGAGCACTTTGCGCGTGTGAAAGTGCCGCCACTGCTTCCGAGATTCGTCAGGGTTCCTGGTTCGCCGTCTTCGCACGATGCCAAGTATGTGCAGCTCGAAGAAATCATCGGTGAATTCTTGGGCCAGCTGTTTCCAGGCATGCAGGTTGTTCAGCAACACGCATTCCGCGTCACGCGAAACGAAGATCTAGATGTTGATGATGACGAAGGTGAAAACCTTCTTATCGCACTAGAAAAAGAATTGCTGCGCCGCAGGTTCGGCCCGCCGGTTCGACTCGAAGTTGCTAACAACATCAACCCAGAAGTTCTCGAGCTTTTGATGCACGAACTCGACATCACCGACGAAGACGTCTATCAACTTCCGGCACCGCTTGACCTAACCGGTCTGAGCGAAATTGCATTCTTGAACCGCCCAGAGTTGCGCTACCCAATTCATCCGAGAATTACCAACCGCTATCTGCACGCCGGTGAAGACGAAAAGATAGACATCTTCGCAGCCATCCGGCAGCGAGAAATTTTGGTTCACCACCCATACGAATCGTTCACGACTTCGGTGGTTGCCTTCTTGAGGGCTGCCGCGGCGGACCCAAACGTTCTGGCCATCAAGCAGACCCTCTATCGCACCAGCGGTGACAGCCCTATCGTCGACGCCCTAATCGACGCGGCCGAGGCTGGCAAGCAGGTCTTGGCCCTGGTTGAGATCAAGGCCCGTTTCGACGAGCAGGCGAACATCACCTGGGCGCGCAAGCTAGAGCAATCTGGTGTGCACGTGGTTTATGGCATCGTCGGGCTGAAGACTCACTGCAAGCTGGCCCTGGTTATTCGCCAGGAGGGCAGCGCCCTTCGCCGCTACTGCCACATCGGCACGGGAAACTACAACCCAAAGACCGCGCGCTTCTATGAGGATTACGGATTGCTCACCTCGCGCGAGGCAGTCGGCGAAGACCTGACTCGCCTGTTCAACCAACTCTCGGGCTATGCCCCAGACGCATCTTTCAGAACTCTCTTGGTTTCACCAAACGGCGTGCGCGATGGTCTCATCGACCTAATCAACAAAGAGATTGAATTCAAGAAACAGGGCAAGGATGCGCGTGTGCGCATCAAGGTCAACTCACTCGTCGATGAAAAGATCATCGATGCGCTTTATCTTGCATCGCAAAACGGAGTTGAAGTCGAAATTTTGGTTCGTGGAATGTCTGCCCTAAAACCAGGTGTCGATGGTCTGAGCGAAAACATTAGGGTGCGTTCGGTGCTCGGTCGTTATCTCGAACACTCACGCGCATTCGCATTCAACGGCGGCGGCGACCCAGCTGTCTATATCGGTTCGGCCGACATGATGCACAGAAACCTTGATCGCAGAGTTGAGGCGTTGGTCAGACTGGTTCAGCCAGATCACATCCGTGAAATCAATGACATGTTTGATTTGGCAATGTCACCGCAGTCTGCTTCGTGGAGTCTGGCACCATCGGGCAAGTGGAGCAGACACCAGTATGACGAGAACGGACTTCGCCTGGTCGACGTTCAAGATCAAATCATGAAAGTCGTGCACTCGAAGCGAAACGCACGATGACCGTTGTAGCAGCAGGCGCCATTCTTTGGCGCCTAGAAAAAGGCGAGCTCAAGTTAGCTATTATTCATCGCTCTCGCTATGACGACTGGAGTTGGCCAAAAGGCAAAATCGATAAAGGCGAAACCGTGGCCGAAGCTGCGGTTCGTGAGATTCGCGAAGAGACCGGACTTCGGGTTTCACTCGGCGTCTATCTTTCTGAGATCAACTACAAGCTGCCTAACGGCGACAAAAAACAGGTGCACTACTGGGCGGCGAAAGTCAGCGATAAGGCCATGGCCGACAGCAAGTTCAAGCCAAGCGAAGAGGTCGAAAAAGTCGACTGGAAGACACCGCAGCAGGCAAAAAAACTTTTGAGTTACGAGTTCGACGAGAAGCCGCTTACCGCTCTGCTAGATCTTTTCGACCGAGGCCTGCTAGACACCAAGCCGCTTATTGTGCTGAGGCACGCGAGGGCAATGGCCAGAGCCGATTGGAAGGGTGGCAAAACCGTCGACGACGGCAAGCGACCGCTGCACGACTTCGGCAAAC
>CAIKYE010000023.1 GCA_903831585.1 uncultured Micrococcales bacterium
AGAGAAAATCATTGAGATTGGCTACACCTCTAGCGACATCGGCTTCGACGGTTCCAGCTGCGGAGTTTCCATGTCGATCGGTCAGCAGTCTCCAGACATAGCCCAAGGCGTCGACCAGGGTCTTGAATTCCGTGAGCAAAATTCAGCTGACCCTTTCGATGCTCAGGGTGCGGGTGACCAGGGGCTAATGTTCGGCTACGCAACAGATGAGACGCCTTCATTTATGCCGACCGCCATAAGCATCGCTCATCAGCTCAGCGAGCGATTGGCAACGGTCAGAAAGCTCAATCTCGTCGATTTCTTGAGGCCAGATGGCAAGACTCAGGTGACAATTGGCTACGACAACCACATTGCAAAGACCATAGACACCGTTGTGGTGTCTACCCAGCACAACCAGTTTGTCTCGCAGGCAGACGTTAGGGCGGCAGTTCAGCAGTTCGTCATCGATCCGATAGTCGAACAAAACGGCCTTGACGCCGAAGAAGCAAAGTTTCTGATCAACCCGACAGGCAGCTTCGTGGTTGGTGGCCCAATGGGCGACGCCGGGCTGACGGGTCGAAAGATTATTGTCGACACCTACGGTGGATTCGCCAGACATGGCGGGGGCGCATTTAGTGGCAAGGACCCTTCTAAGGTTGATCGTTCCGCTGCCTATGCCATGCGATGGGTAGCAAAGAACGTTGTCGCAGCCGGATTGGCGAAACGCGCAGAAGTACAGGTGGCCTATGCCATTGGAAAAGCACAGCCTGTTGCTCTCTACGTCGAGACCTTTGGCACTAGTACTGTCGACGAGCAGTTGATAGCAAAAGCGATTCGTGAGGTGTTTGACCTTCGACCAAAGGCCATAATTAATGCTCTGAACCTGCTTAGACCAATCTACGCCGAGACAGCAACCTACGGTCACTTCGGCAGGCAACTAGAGAACTTCACCTGGGAACGCACAGACAAGGTTGTTGACCTTCAGCGAGCCGTTGGCCTCTAACCAAATGGGCAAAATTGCTCGGGTGATTCTCGACTCACCACTTCCGAGTCTCGACAAACTCTTTGATTACCAGGTAGGCGCAGAAATTGAAGACCTAATTCGCGTTGGTCAACGGGTGAGGGTTAGTTTTGGTCGCTCAAAAGCACTTCAAGACGCTTTCGTAATTGAGGTTGCCGACTCATCAGAATTTGTTGGAAAACTCAGCTCGATTTCGCAGCTGGTATCGTCGGTGCCGGTGTTGCCATCAAACATCTACACACTGCTAAGAACCCTTGCCGATAGGCAAGCATCCACCGTGGGAGACACTCTAGGATCGGCAATCCCACAGCGGTTCGTTCGTGTAGAGAAGAAGTTCATTGCAGATGCTGCACCGTTGCAATCACCTAGGCGAGTTGAGCACGCCGCAATCACGGCGATCTTGGCTCGGCCAACACAGGTTGAGAGCAATTTCGCAGTCAAGCCTCTTTCGGATTGGATAGTGAAACTTCTTGAGGCGGCAAACGAAGCCATTTCAAGTGGGTTCAGTGCCCTTCTTTTGGTGCCCGATTATCGAGATCAAAATCTGCTAAGAGACGCCATTGCGAACACCCATCTAAAGGATCACTACCTAGATTTTTCGAGCGATCAAACCGGTTCAAAGCGATACGAAGCCTCTCTTAGCTGTCTAACCGAAGGAAATCATTTAGTTGTTGGCTCTAGATCCGCTCTTTTTGCGCCGCTTCAGAATCTCGGGGTCATTGCCATCTATGACGATGGCGATTCGAGTTTCCAAGATCAACAGAGTCCCTATGCTCACGCCAGAGACATTGCACTTATACGTCAGGTGATTGACGGCTGTTCTCTACGTTTCGTCGCCCACGCTCGAAGCTCTGAAGTTCAGAGATTAATCGACATCAAATACATAACTGAGATCACGAATGCTTTTGTGGCACCGAAGGTCGCCTTTGACGAGACGAACTCGAGAGTATCGACGCTTGCCTGGCAAGCTATCCGTGAGGCCGCAGAAACCGGTGCGGTGCTCGTTCAAGTCGGTTCCAGGGGTGTTGCTAGAACCGCGTACTGCCAAGACTGCTCGACAAGGGCGCTGTGCATGCGTTGCAATGGGCCACTTTGGATAGATGCGACAGCCACACCGCGCTGTCGTTGGTGTAACGCTCAGAATCTTGCATACACGTGTTCACAGTGCAAGTCAAAAAAACTAAGACAGGGTTACGGGGGTTCGACTCGAACCGTTGCTGAGTTCGGAGCAGCTTTTCCCGGGCTGCAGTTGATTGAGTCAACGGGCGACAACAAAGTGATGTCTATTGAGGGCAAAAGGAAGATTGTTATTTCAACCCCGGGTGCAGAGCCTGAGGCTGCGGGCGGATATGCGGCTGTGGTAATTCTCGACGCAGGCCAGGCACTTAATCGCGATTCGTTGCGTGCGAGTGAGGAAGCTGTCAGAGAGTGGAGCAATGCCATTGCCAAGATGTCGTCTTCGGGTCGTGCCGTAATAGTTGGCATTCCGAATCACCTCGGTCAACGCTTAGCGCTATGGCAACAGGCGGATATCGCTAGGGACGAACTAGATAGTCGACGAGAACTGAATTTTCCGCCACACGTGCGGCTCGGTTCAATAGAGGGTTCGATGGCCTTGATCAGCGCTCTGGTTGACGAAGTGAAAGTTAAAGGAGTCGAGTTCCTCGGTCCGATAACCGTTCGTTCCAAAACGGGTGATGAAGAACAGCGCCTAGTCATTAAGTACCCATACTCGGCAGGTGCTCAACTTGCAGAAGCACTTCGCGCCGCACAGCTAAAACTAACCGCAGGATCAACTAAGACCGGTGCTAGCGGGCGAGTCAGCAGAGCTATACGCCTTCGAATGGACGACCCCGAAGTAATCTAGTTACCGAGGAGTCCCTTTGAAAATTGTTTTCGCCGGCACCACCCCGAACGCGGTATCGGTGTTGCGCTACCTGGTTGAGGTAGCAAAGCACGATGTGCTAGCGGTTCTGACTCGAGAAGACGCCCTAGTTGGTCGCAAGCAATCACTGGCACCTTCTGCGGTTGCTGAATATGCCATCAGTAAGAATCTCAACGTCATCAAAGCCAACAAGGTCGATGCAATAGTGGATGAGCAACTAGTTGCTCTAAGTCCTCAACTCGGAGTCGTGGTTGCCTACGGAGCTTTACTCCGTCCAAGAACTCTCGAAATACCGGCGGACGGGTGGATGAACATTCACTTCAGTTTGCTGCCAAAACTTCGGGGAGCGGCCCCGGTGCAATGGGCTTTGATCAACGGAAACACCGAAACGGGAGTCACAATTTTTCAACTGGATCAAGGCATGGACACGGGGCCTATTCACTCGCAGGTTCAGACTGTTATCGAACCCACAGAAACGGCGGGGGACCTGCTAGTCAGATTGACCAACATCTCAATCACCATGCTCGACGAA
>CAIKYE010000024.1 GCA_903831585.1 uncultured Micrococcales bacterium
CAGAGAGCCGGCCAAACCAATCTGAATGAACCTGGTCTGCGCGTTCTTGTTATCGCCAATGTTCTTGGCGAGCACTTTGAGTTTGTAGTGATCTGTGATGGTCGGGGCTGCCACCGCGGCCTGAGCGATGTCGCTCGAAAGCAGTTCGGCCGCCGCTGCCGCGGTCGAAGTGGTTGGCAGATGGTGGTGATTCGAAAGGTTTTCGTTAAGCCACTTGCGGGTCTGCGCATAGGCAACCGGATGAGTGGCCACGGTGTGCACATCGCTTAGTTTGATGCCAGGGCGAGCCACGAGATTGAAGTTAACCGAAACCAGGTATTCGCCATAGATGCGAATGTTTTCGGTCGCGGCAAGAGCATCGAGAGTTGCCGAGACCCCGCCTTCGATTGAGTTTTCAACCGGAACAATGGCGCGAAAGGCCTGCTTGCTCAAAACCAAGTCGATGGCCTCTTGCACATGAGAGACGGGCATCCAGGTCTGGCCCTTTGCCTCTGGCACCTGGGCGAGCGCTAGTTCGGTGAATGTGCCAACCGGGCCAAGGTAGGCGTAGGCGCGCTTTTTGGCTGATCCGGTTGTTTTCTTTGGCATAGATAAAGGTTAATGGTGCGACGCAATCTTTTGAAGAGCTTTTGAATTAACTAATTCTTGTAATTCGGTGCGGCGGGCAACTGCCAGAACTGTTCTAGTGTCAGCACCTTGGCATTCCTAATTTGTGTGGCGAGCTCGACCCCGACAAACCTCAAGTGCCAGGGTTCGTACTGGTAACCGGTGATGTTTTGTAATTTGTTTGGGTAGCGAACGATGAAGCCGAAGGTGTGGGCATTTTTTGCAACCCAGGCCGAAGCCTTCGATGAACCAAAGCTGCCGATGCGGCACCCGAGTGCAGTGGTTGAAACATCTGCAGCCAAACCGGTTTGGTGTTCGCTGTGACCAGGATGCGCTGCTAGTGCCTCGGCAGTTTTCTTGCCGTAGAGGCGAAGCGCATTTGCATATGTATTTGTCTGGGTCGTGTAACTTCTGTAGCCGCTGTTTAGGCAGAGCGTTCCGTTGCCCGATTTCGCAACTGCGGTCTTAAGTTTTCGGTAAGCGTCTGCCGCAGGCACCGCGAGATTTATGGTTTTGTCGAGCTTTGGTTTATAGGTGATTGGTGAAAGTGGGCGAAGTTTGTTTACGACTACCCACTGCGATGCGGCCGCATCAATCGAATGCAGAGATGGGTTAAAACAATTGACCCCGCACACAATCGGTGTGGTTGGTTCGGGTGTTGGTGTTGCGGTTGGGTTTGTGAAGCCGGGTGGATCACCTATTGCTGTCGGAGTGGGTGACGAAGTTGTGGTTGGTGTTGGGGTCGGTGTCTCAGCAAACGCCGAATCTGTAATCAGCGAACCGATAACTGCCAACGCAACTAGCGCCAAGATAATCCAGGTGAGTTTGCTGTTTCCATCGCCGTTCGACGGATCTGGTTCTTTGGGGTTAGGCTGAGACACGGCTCAAGCCTAAATCAAGGCGGGTAAAGCCCCAATCTCTAAAGAATTGAGACATTTCGTGGCGCGTGCAGCACGAAGAGAAGCGGCAATAGCCGCTGCCAAATCAGGTCAAATGAGTCACCGCGACATTCTGCTTGTTTTGATCGGGCTAATGTCGGGCATGTTTTTGTCGGCACTCGACCAGAGCATAGTTGGCACAGCAATGCGAACCATCGCGGATGACCTGCAGGGGCTCGAACTTCAAGCCTGGGTGACCACCGCCTATCTCATAACTTCAACCGTGGCTACACCTATCTATGGCAAGCTCGGCGATATCTTTGGGCGTCGCAAACTCTTCATCATCGC
>CAIKYE010000025.1 GCA_903831585.1 uncultured Micrococcales bacterium
ACCGAGAAATGAAAGCGATCGCGCACGATGACTGATTGGAACATGTTCTGCCATGTATGCGTGTCTTGCAAGTGCAAAGACAGCTGCAGATGCTCCAACCATGAGCACAGCGGCACCGAGTGCGAAAATGTTGCTGGCTATGGCAGCAACGAAGATTCCGGCCATGGCGGCCAGCGATGACCACATCATGGCTCGGCGTTCCCCGACAGCAGTCACGAACCGGGCGGCCGGGATGTCTGCCAAGAGGGTTCCGAGCATCACGAAACCGGCGATCAGTGCCGCGGTTGGCAGGTCGGCGCCAAGGTGCGAAGCGCTTGCCGGAATGATGGGGATTAGCGCGTATTCGCCAATTGAGAACAGCGAAGAGGGCACGAAAACAGAGCCAATTAGCTGGCTTATCTTGAATTCGCTTGGTTTAGACATCGGTCAATTATGACCCGAACGCCCGCTTCTCTGGGCGCAAGTTAAACTAGGTCAAATGGCCGAACTCGATCTATCGACAGAACTGCAGCAATTGCGCAGCACGCTTGGCGATATTCGTCACGTTATCGACCTCGGCAAGCTCGAAACCGACATAGCTGCTCTCAAAGAGAAGGCCGGTGCTAGCGACCTTTGGGATAACCCAGACCAGGCCCAAAAAGTTACCAGCGCACTAAGTCACAAGCAGGCTTTGGTGAAGAAGGTTGCCGATTTGACCAGCCGACTCGACGATATAGACGTTCTTATCGAGATGGCAAACACCGAACAGGATGCGTCTGTGCAAACAGAAGCCAAGGCCGAGTTTGCGAGTTTGCGAGCAATCATGGCAGAGCTTGAAATTCAGACCTTGCTGAACGGCGAATTTGACGAGCGCGCGGCTGTCATCACAATTCGTTCGGGTGCCGGTGGCGACGATGCAACTGACTTTGCCGAAATGCTTCTGCGCATGTATTTGCGCTATGCCGAGAAGCATAAATTTTCGGTTCAGGTGCTCGACACCTCTTATGCCGAAGGTGCCGGAATCAAATCGGCAACCTTCGAGGTAGATGCTCCTTATGCGTTCGGCACCTTGAGCGTCGAAGCCGGCACACACAGATTAGTTCGCATGAGCCCGTTCAACGCCGCAGGTAAACGCCAAACATCTTTTGCTGCCGTAGAGGTCGTTCCGCTGATTGAACAGACCGATGTGATTGAAGTTCCAGACGCAGACATCCGTATTGATGTTTTTCGTTCTTCTGGGCCTGGCGGGCAATCGGTAAACACAACCGATTCAGCTGTTCGAATAACCCACTTGCCAACCGGTACAGTGGTGAGTTGCCAAAACGAGAAGAGCCAGATTCAGAACAAGGCTGCGGCCATGCGAGTTCTGCAGAGCCGACTACTAGAGATCAAGCGCCGCGAAGAAGAGGCAAAGAAGAAGTCAATCGCCGGCGACGTGAAGGCCAGCTGGGGCGAACAGATGCGTTCTTATGTGATGGCGCCATACCAAATGGTCAAAGACCTTCGAACCGATTATGAAGTCAATAACCCGAGTGCGGTCTTCGATGGCGATATCGATGGTTTCATTGCGGCGGGCATTCGCTGGCGCAAACAGGCTCAAAACTAGAAGCCCGATCTAAAGATTGGCGGCTAGCCTGACCGCCCTCGAGGGCCTTGCAATTTAGGCTTATTTCAATGATTCGCATAGAAAACGTAAGCAAAAACTACCGAGGCTCTAACCGCCCGGCGCTCGCTGACGTCTCGATTGAAATCGAGAAGGGTGACTTCGTCTTCTTGGTCGGGGCTTCTGGCTCTGGCAAGTCATCGCTGCTTAGGTTGATGCTTCGCGAGGATGTGCCGAGCACCGGCTCGGTCTTCGTTCTGGGTGAGAACCTGGTCGGCATTCCTAGCCGCCGAATCCCGTTCTTTCGCCGCAAGCTCGGCGTAGTTTTTCAAGACTTCAGACTTCTGCCCAATAAGACGGTTGCGCAGAATGTGGCTTTCAGCCTCGAAGTTATTGGTAAGTCGGCAGGGTTTATTCAAGAGGCTGTGCCAGATGTCTTGCGAATGGTCGGTCTTGAAGAGAAAGCTGGGCGACTACCAAGCGAACTCTCCGGTGGCGAGCAACAGCGCGTTGCCCTCGCTCGCGCGATCGTGAACAAGCCGGCACTATTGCTCGCCGATGAACCAACCGGAAACCTTGACCCGAAGACTAGCGATGAGATCATGGCGCTGCTCGATCGCATCAACCAAAACGGAACCACGGTGGTCATGGCCACTCACGATCGTGGAATTGTCGATCGTCTGCAGAAGCGCGTTGTCGAACTTAGCGATGGTCGAATCGTTCGCGATCAAAGATCGGCCGGTTACTGATGCGCGGCGGTTTTGTTTTCAGCGAAGTTCGGCAAGGTTTGCGCCGAAACCTTTCGATGGTGGTTTCTGTAATTCTGGTGACCTTCTTGTCACTCACTTTTGTTGGAGCGGCAACTTTGCTTCAAATGCAAATTGGCCAGATGAAGACCTACTGGTATGACAAGGCTCAGGTTGCAATCTATATGTGCAGCGAAGTTTCGCCAGCAGATGTGTGCGCTCAAGGTGAGGCATCGCAAGATCTCAAAACCGCAGTTCAGGCGCAGTTGCAATCGACAACCCTTGCGCCTTATGTCGAACAGTTCTATTTCGAAGACCACCAGCAGGCCTTCGACAAGTTTCAAGAGCAGTTCAAAGGCAATTCGGTTGCCAAGTATGTAACCGCCAATCAGCTAAACGAAACCTTCTGGGTGAAACTCAAAGACCCGAATCAGAGCGCAATCATCACCGAGAGCTTCACCGGTTTCGGGGGAGTCGAAGAGGTGCGTGACCAACGCAGCTATCTCGACCAGATTTTCAGCATTCTGAATGCGGCAAGCATCGCAGCGATCTCGATCGCCTCGCTGATGCTGGCCTCTGCGGCGCTTCTGATTTCAACCACAATTCGCCTATCCGCTTTTGCCCGCCGCCGAGAGCTAGGCATCATGCGTCTGGTGGGCGCCAGCAACTTCTATATACAGTTGCCTTTCATCCTTGAGGGTGTTCTCGCCGCCATCGTCGGCAGCATTCTTGCCGGTGGTGCCGTTCTGGCAATCGTGCAGTTCTTCGTTCAGGGCTACCTCGCCGTGAACATGCCTTTCACCAACTTCGTCGGTCTTGCCGACGGACTCCTGGTTGTGCCGATTCTTATCGGTGCCGCAATTGTTCTCGCTGCGCTTGCCAGCGGTTTAGCAATTCGCCGTTATCTGCGAATATAGGTTCTTATGCCTAGAGAACGTGGACAAAAAGTGGTTGCCAGCAACCGCAAAGCGCGCCACGACTATCACATAGAAGATGTCTACGAAGCCGGAATCGTGCTCAGTGGAACCGAAGTGAAGTCGTTGCGTGCCGGTCGCGCGTCTCTAATCGA
>CAIKYE010000026.1 GCA_903831585.1 uncultured Micrococcales bacterium
AGGATGAAGAGTGCGTAAAAGTGGATGCGAACAGGCCCCACTTCAAATGATGATATGTCCGGGCTGGGAATACTGCTGAAAATGTTCATCTTCACTCCTGAATCGACTTAAGTTCTTGAACCTTGCGCTTTACTGCAGCAATTCCACCTTCAGCATAGGCTCGCACAAAAACCGAGCCGACGATTGCCGCGTCTGCGTAGCTGTTGACTTCTGCGACTTGCTCTGAGGTGCTAATTCCAATTCCTACTGCTGCCAGTTGTCCGGTTTCCGAGTCACGAACCTTAGACACGACGGTGCGAGCCAAGGCATCCAGTTCTTCTCTCGCTCCGGTTATGCCCATGGTTGAGACGGCGTAGGTGAATCCGCGACTTAGTTTGCAAGCATTGGTGACTCGCTCTGCAGAAGAAGATGGAGTTGCTAGAAAAATCCGATCGAGCTCAAGCCGATCCGATATTTCCAACCATTCACCTGCCTCATCGGGAATCAGGTCGGGAGTTATAAGGCCGACTCCCCCAGCATTACGCACCTCGATAGCAAACTTCTCTATTCCAAACTGCATTATTGGATTCCAGTAAGACATCACCAAGACCGGAGTGTCTACAGCAGAGGTGATCTTCTTCAGTGCGTCAAATGTTTGTGAGAGCTTGAAGCCCTGTTCCAGCGCCTGCTGGGTCGCCTCCTGAATCACTATTCCATCCATAACTGGATCGCTGTAAGGAATGCCAAGCTCGAGAACATCGACACCGCTTCGGCACATCTCAATTGCTACATCGATAGATTCTTTGACGGTTGGGTATCCCAATGGAAAGTAGCCGATCAGATTCGGTTGACCAAGGTTGATGTTGGCCTGCAGTGTTTGGGCGGTTTTCGACATGACTAACTCAGGTATCCAAAGTACTTGGCAGCGGTTTCCATGTCTTTATCGCCGCGACCACTGAGGTTTATAAGGACGCTAGAACCGGGTGCTAGCTCTTTCGCAATCTTTAAGGTTCCGGCCAGAGCGTGTGCGGTTTCTATTGCCGCGATTATGCCCTCGGTTTGAGCCAAGAGTTTTAGTGCTTGCATAGCCTCGTCGTCGCTTATTCCTCGGTACTGGGCTCGCCCCAAGTCTTTCAACCAGGAATGCTCTGGTCCAACTCCTGGGTAGTCGAGGCCTGCCGAGATCGAGTGACTCTCGATTGTTTGTCCATCTTCGTCTTGCAACAGATAACTTCTAGCCCCGTGCAACACGCCTGGCTTGCCAAAGTTCAGCGTTGCCGCATGCTTGTTGGTGTTCATGCCTTCGCCAGCTGCTTCGAAGCCATAGAGCGCAACCGATTCGTCATCGAGAAAAGCGTGAAACAGACCAATGGCGTTAGATCCGCCGCCAACACAGGCCGCTAACGCGGTTGGAAGAAAACCGAATTCCGCGAGCATTTGCTCTCGTGCCTCGTAGCCGATAACGCTATGAAAATCTCTCACCATGGTAGGAAACGGGTGCGGTCCGGCAACAGTGCCTTGCAGGTAATGGGTTGAATCCACGTTGGCTACCCAATCGCGAAGCGCTTCGTTGATTGCATCCTTCAGGGTTCGGCTTCCGGTTTTTACCGAGACAACCTCCGCTCCAAGAAGTTTCATGCGAGCAACATTGAGAGCTTGTCGTTCGGTGTCGACCTCTCCCATGTAGACGACGCAATCGAGACCAAATAGCGCAGCCGCGGTTGCCGAAGCAACACCGTGTTGACCCGCACCGGTTTCGGCAATTATTCGCTTCTTGCCCATCCGTTTGGCTAGAAGTGCTTGACCGAGAACATTGTTGATCTTGTGTGATCCGGTGTGATTGAGGTCTTCACGTTTCAAGAACACTCGGATGTCGCCAGCATGGCTGGCAAACCTAGGCACCTCTGTGATTATTGAAGGCCGCCCGGTGTAGGTTCGGTGCAGTTCAGAGAGTTCTGTCTTGAAACCTTCGTCAGCTTTGGCCTGCGCGTAGGTTTGCTCAAGTTCATCAAGAGCAGCGATCAGACTCTCGGGCACAAAACGCCCACCATACTCGCCAAAGTATGGCCCAGTTTGGTCGCGAAGATTTGACATTAGTAAAGTCTATTCTCGCCTAGACCGAGGTGAATTCACGAAGCAACTGTTCAGCATTCCCGGTGACCAGAGCTTCACCAACCAGAACCACATCGGCACCCTCGGTTCGATACTTGCGCACGTCTTCGATGTTCCTCACGGCGCTCTCGGCAACCCTTATCGAGTCTTCAGGTATCAAGTGAGAGAGTTTCGCGAACAGGTCTCGGTCGGTTTCGAAGGTGCTTAGATCGCGAGCGTTAATTCCAATCAGCTTCGCGCCTATGTCCACCGCAGTTTTCACTTCTACTTCGCTGTGGGTCTCAACCAAAACTCCGAGTTCTAGTTCGCGAGCAAAATTTGCCAACCGGTTCAGCTCTGTTTTCTCCAAACCAGCGACAATCAAGAGGATCATGTCGGCACCAAAGGCCCGAGCTTCTAGAATCTGATACTCGCTTGAAATGAAGTCTTTTCGAAGCAGAGGAACCCGTACGGCTGCCCTAGCGCTTTGAAGATCCTCTAAGCTGCCTTTGAATCCGTGCTTCTCTGTCAATACCGAGATTGCACTTGCACCGGCATTTGCATAACTTAATGCAAGGGCGGCGACGTCTTCGATTGGGCTCAGGTCACCTTTAGAGGGACTAGCGCGCTTAATTTCTGCGAGCACCTTAATGTTCGCGCCTCGCGCGAGAGCTTTGTAGCTGTCGACCGTTGATGGCATTTTTGCGATAAGCCGTTCGAGACCAGCACTGTCTAGTGTTTGGGCTCTCAAGTTAGCGTCTTCGAGTGCGCCAGCGTAAAGCCCCTCAAGCACTAGTGACTCTTTGTTTTTCTGCCACCCTTGCCATAGCCAGCCTTTTTCAAAGCGAAGCCGGCGATAAGTCCGCCTGCGGTGAGCGCAACCGATGCCCAAACCAGAAGGCTGCTGCCGAACCAAACACCAGCCGTTGCCGCGACCGATGCGAGCATTATTGCCGAAACGGTAACCCAAGCGGCAACTGTGTCGCCGTGACCTAGTTCTGTGTTGTTTGCCGACATGTCAGCCTCTCTGTTCAAGCCAATTCTATCTTCGCTGGGCTAATGTCGCTGATCATCCCAAAGCTCAATTGGATCCTTTGGTCGCTTGCTCGCCGACTTAGCTGCGCTGGTGCTGGATTGCTGCTGCGAAGTTGCCGCCCGGTCCTGGTTCGACCAATTTTCAGACAGACGCATCATCCAAATTGAGAATGCGAACGAAACCAACGTGCAGAGTGCCCATAAGACAACAAAAATGCTCGAGGCTATGTCGATTGACTGCAAACCGTGGGTATTTGCGATGCCTGTCAACCGATCGAGCTGCCCGTCAAGCGCAGAGATGTCCTTGTTTAGTGCCATCGGCAACACCGCCAAGAGTGCTCCGAGGCTCGAAATTGCAAGAATAGCCAAGGCTATCCTGCGGGTTCTTGACGTCGAAATAGCAACTATCGAAAGTGCTGCGAGGTTGAGCAGTGATAGTGAGGCCGCAGCCGGATACGCTGAGGCGCCGTCGAAAGCGCCCAATTCAACAGCTGAGCCGTCAGCAATCATCGAGATGTCGAACCAAGTTTGCGAAAGTGAAACAAGAGCGAGAAGCTGCAGAGCTAGGGCGATGGCCAGAGACTTGGATCTATTCATTGATGATTCGCATGCTGTTGGCGGCAGAAATGGCGGTCAGCGTCGCCTTTGCCTTATTCAAGGTCTCTTCATATTCCGATTGCGGGTTTGAATCTAGGACTATTCCAGCACCGGCTTGAACGTGCGCCATTGAATCTCGGATGAATGCAGTTCGTATTGCAATTGCTAGATCGGCATTACCGGCGAAGTCGAAGTAACCAACTACCCCGCCGAATAGGCCACGGTTCGACGGCTCGAGCGCTTCGATTATTTCAAGAGCTTTTGGTTTTGGCGCGCCGCTCAAAGTTCCCGCTGGAAACGTTGCTCTAAAGACATCAATCACAGATTGACCAGCTCGCAACTTGCCAGTCACGGTAGAAACCAGATGCATTATGTGACTGAAGCGGCGAATTTGCATGAATTCGTTGACTTCAACTGTTTGTGGTTCGCACACCTTGAGCAAATCGTTGCGCGCAAGGTCAACCAGCATTAGATGCTCTGCGGTTTCCTTCGTATCTCTCATGAGGCTCTCTGCCAAATTGTTGTCTTCTTCGGTGTTCGAAGATCTCGGTCTTGATCCCGCTATCGGGTGCATTTTCACATCGCGGCCAGAAACCGTTACCAAAGCCTCTGGCGACGAACCAACCACTGCAAATTCTCCAGCCGAGTCGTGAAGATTGAGTAAGTACATATAAGGGCTTGGATTTATTGAGCGAAGCACTCGATAGCAGTCAAGCGCTGATGCGGTTACCGGGGCATCGAATCGTTGCGACAAAACAACCTGAAAGACGTCACCCTTCTCGACGTGCCGTTTTGCCTTCTCAACAGCGTCGAGGAATTCAACCTCGGTGCTGCGATTCGCTGTCTTTGCGATTGTTTCAAAACTTAGGTCAGCCAAAAATGGCACGTTCGGCTTCAAAAGTCCGACCTTCATTTTGTTAAGCCGCTCTTTTGCGTTGGTATAGCTAAGTTCGAGAGCTTCGCCCTCGACGACAAATATGTTCGCGAGAAGTATTAGGTGACCGGTTAGATGATCGAGTATCACCATGTCAGAGACCATGGTTAGGCAGACATCAGGGCACCTGTAATCGGAACCCTTGGCTTTATCGAGGATTTCTATTTCTCGAATCACATTCCAGCCAAGCATGCCGACCAAACCTGATGTAAGTGGCGGCAAACCCGGTAATAGGCTGGCAGGCCAAGCCGCCAGAAGGCCGCTGATGGCCGATAGCGCAGATTCCGCCAGTTTCGAACTTCCATCAGGAAATGCCGATTGATTTGATGCAGATAACCACTTCGATGTGCCATCGGAATCTTTGATGAGGGTGCCGCGTGTATTTACACCGACGAAGCTGTATCTAGACCAGACACCTTGATCGGCAGACTCGAGAAGAAAAGTTCCCGTTCTCGCCCCGGCCAGCTTCTCGAAGACCGATAGCGGTGTCTCGCTCCCAGAAAATATGGTCTCGACAATCGGGATGATCCTGAAGTTACTCGCAAGAACCTTGACCTGCTCGAGAGTTAGCGTTGCACTCATGCTGCTTGTGCTGCGGCACGCAAGAGCTC
>CAIKYE010000027.1 GCA_903831585.1 uncultured Micrococcales bacterium
AAGTGGTCAAACGTGAAACGCAACTTGAGCAGCAATTGACGCTCGAGAATGCCAGAGGTGACTCGTGGGTCACCGATGGCACCGAGCAAAATTGCGTCGTGCTCGGCGAGGGCTGCCAGGTCAGCATCGGTGAGGGTTTCACCGGTGGCCAGGTAGCGACGAGCGCCAAGGTCGAACTCGGTGGTCTTGAAGTCAACGCCAGAACCGGCGGTCACCTTATTGATGGCCTCGAGGGCGATAGCGGTTACCTCAGGGCCAATGCCGTCTCCGCCGATAACGGCGATCTTGTATTCACGGGTCACGAATGCTCCAAAGGTCTTTGCTTCAGGCAAGTCTAGCCAACCGCCCCGCTGCGCTGGGTTCTAGAGTTTCTTGGCCTTCAGCACCAGGGTGATTGACGGCTTGAGACCATCTTTGGTTTGAATCTGCCCCTCGAGGTTTTCGAGCAACTCAATCTCGACCGGCTGGTCGGCCATAATCTCGCGAATTTCGTCGATGTCGGCGAGCAGGTCGGGGTTTTGCTGGCCCGAATAGTCGCTGCCCAGGTTTGCGCGCGAGTGCCAAACGCCAAACAGCACTCCCCCTTTGCGAATGTTTTCGATCAAACAGTCGAGGGCATCGGCAAGGTCGTTCACTTCGATTTGAAGGTAGGCAACCACGCCAAGGTCAACCGGGGTGAGCACAGATTCGAATCCGGTGGCATCAGCGCAGTTGGCAAAAACCTTCTCGGTCACGCCGCGTTCTTCGGCGAACTTCAAAAACTTCGTTAGGCCAACATTTGAAATATCGATGTTCTCAACCTGCCAGCCTTTTTCGGCAAAAAAGATCGCGTTTCGACCTTCGCCACCGGCGAGGTCGATCATCTTGCCTTTTGCCAGGTCTTGGCAATATTGCTTTACGAAGCGGTTGACGGTTTCGGTATAGACAAGCTCGTCGGTGGCTGCAAACTTTTCGTTCCAGTATTGCTGCGCAGTCTTATCGTTCATAGCCAAAGACTAGTAAGTGATCGGCAGGCCGGTGATTGCAGCAGCATCGTCGAGGCCGCCAGCGTTTGTGAGTTCACCGGTGAATCCGAGTTCGCGCATCAGAGGAATTGCCTCTGACACACGACCGCCCGATCGGCAGTAGATGATGTAGTCGGCGCTCTTGTCGAGTTTGCAAATTAGTTCGGCAAAGTTTGCGTCGCGGTAATCAACAACGATCGAACCTTCGAGTTTGCCCTCGGCAACTTCGGCAGGTGTGCGAATGTCTAGAACTTTTGCGGCCATGCTTACTCCTTATGCCAAATTCACGTTGATGGCAGTCATTTTCTCTGCCTCAATTGCAACACGAACCTGCTCGAGCACTGAAGCATCAACTGGCGAGTCGACGGTAATCACCGATAGCGCTTTGCCGCCCTTTTGCTGGCGGGCAATCTGCATTGCCGCAATATTGATGCCGGCCTCGGCGAAAGCCTTGCCATAGATCGCAACGATGCCCGGGCGGTCGCCATAGACCATGAGAACCATGTTCTCGGCCATTGCCAACTCGACCTCGTAGCCATTGATGGCAACAATCTTCTGGTGAAGCTTTGGACCAATTACAGTGCCCGAAACCGAGGCGGTTGAGCCATCGGCAAGGGTTGCCTTAATTGAGGTCACGTTGCGATATTCCTCGCTGTTTGAGTCAACAGACAATCGCACGTTTACCCCGCGCTGCTCAGCGAGCAAGGGTGCGTTCACATAGCTAACCTGCTCGGTGACAGCGTTCTGAAAGAAGCCCTTCAAGCCAGCAAGCTTCAACACAGAGACGTCGTGAACAGCGATCTCGCCGCGAACCTCAACGTCGATTGCAGCAACGTTGCCGCCAGAGATTGCGAATAGGACCTGACCCATGTTCTCCATGAGTGCGATGCCTGGCTTCACTGATGAGTCAATGTTGCCACCGGCAACGTTCACAGCGTCAGGAACAAGGTCACCGGCAAGCGCCAAGCGAACCGACTTGGCAACCGAGATGCCGGCCTTCTCTTGTGCTTCGTCGGTCGATGCACCTAGGTGTGGGGTAACAACAATGTTGTCTAGTTCTAGAAGTGGCGAACCGGTTGGTGGTTCGTTCACGAACACGTCAAGACCAGCGCCGGCAATCTGCTTCGACTTGAGCGCTTCATAGAGTGCAGCCTCATCGATGATTCCACCGCGTGAACAGTTGACGATGCGCAGGTTGGGCTTCGCCTTGGCAAACTGCTCGGTTGAAATCATGCCAGTGGTTTCAGGAGTCTTAGGAATGTGAATGGTGATGAAGTCTGACTGGGCAACAACCTCATCGAGAGTTGCTAGCGTCACGCCGA
>CAIKYE010000028.1 GCA_903831585.1 uncultured Micrococcales bacterium
AGCGTGACCAGAACGGTAGTGGTTGCCACCGGCACACTCGCCCCGTTTGCAATCATGAGCCTCACCAGAACGTAAATCAGCGACCAAGCGATTACGGTCGGCATTAGCAAGGTGAGAAATTTTGTGGGCTTCATTCTGTGACAACCCAAACATCATTTTTGATGTGCTGCGAAAGTTGTTGAACCGAACCGTGACCTGGAAGCACGGCTAGCTCATCTAACAACAGCCACGGCACCAAAACAAACGCTCTCTGAAACGCGCGCGGATGTGGCAGTTCAAGTTTCTTCTTAGATTTGATTACATCGCCGTAGGTCACGATGTCGATGTCCATGGTTCGTGAACCCCAACGCTCAATGCGCACGCGACCGAGTTGAGATTCGATTCGACGAACCTCGCGAAGAAGTTTCTTTGGCTTCAGTCTGGTGTCGACTTTCACAACGGCATTTATGTAATTCGGTTTGCTCTCGTCAACACCGGCTTCGGTGACAGCAAACGATTCGACGAGCGGTGAGACACCGCGCACCTTGATTCCCTTTGTCTCGCCAAGTGCTTCAACTGAGGCACGGATGTTGGCTACGCGATCGCCAAGGTTTCCGCCTAGGGCAAGCACTGCTGGCGTGTAGTGTTTCTTCACTTGCGCTTGGCCTTCACGGTCACCGAAACATCGTCGAACTCGTGGTCAATCGGTGCCTTTGGTTTGTGGACCGTGACCTTGGCTCTCTTGACGATTCCGGTGGTGTCGCCACCGCCAAAACCCATGACCAAGTCGAGCAGGCGGGTGGCCAAGGTTTCGAGCAAATCGACCGGATTCGCCTTGGCATCAGCAACCACGGCGTTTGCCAACTCGCCATAGTTCACTGTTTTAGCCAGATCGTCGTTGGCGGCAGCTGCCTGGCCATCGATCCAGACTGATACATCTATAAAGAAGTCTTGCCCGTTGACGCGTTCAAACTCAAAAACACCGTGGTGGGCAAAGACGCGAAGGCCTTTGATGCTGATTTTGAGCGGTGAGGGCTGCATGGCTTAACTCTGCCCTATTTACTGCGATTCCGCATTTCTGAGCGCCTCGACCACGTCGATGGCATCGGTTGTGGCGAGCACGTTGTGAACACGGATACCCCAAAGCTTTCGCTGCAATAAGAGAGCCGTCAAAACGGCCGTCGCCAAGTCGCGGCGAGAGTTGCTCACCTCGCCGGCCTCATCGGGTTCGAGCATTCCGGCCATAAACCGCTTGCGTGAGGCTCCGACCAAAATCGGCAGACCGAGTTTTTCGAGTTCGTCAAGTCGCGCGACGAGCTTCCAGTTCTGTTGCATGTCTTTTGCAAAACCCAGACCCGGATCAATCACGATGTTCTCTCGCTTTACTCCGGCCGCAATAGCTGCCTCAACCTGAGTAGAAAGTTCAGCCGCAACATCGCGCGCGATGTCTTGATATTCGTTAAGTGTGTCCATGCGGTCGCTGAATCCGCGCCAATGTGAAATTACAAGAATTGCGCCGGTCTCGGCTGCTACAGAAAACATTTCTTTGTCGGCTAGCCCACCCGAAACATCGTTGATGATTTGTGCACCGGCTGCAACTGCAGCTTTTGCAGTTTGCGAATTCATGGTGTCGATGCTGATTCGAGCACCGCTTGCAATGAACGAAGGTTCGGCAACCACTCGTTTAATTACAGAAATCACGCGACGCTGTTCTTCGTCAATCGAAATTCGCTCTGCGCCGGGACGAGTAGATTCACCGCCGATGTCGATGATGTTGGATCCGGCAGCAATTAAGAGTCGCGCATGGTTTACCGCATCTTCTTCTGCCGAAAACTGGCCACCGTCGCTAAACGAATCCGGTGTGACATTGAGCACACCCATGACCAGTGGACGATTGAATGACATGGTTACTTCGAGATCAGTGACATTACTTCGGCGCGAGCAACCGGTTCGGCATACTCGCCGCGCGCGGCCATGGTGATGGTGTTTGCCTCTGGCTGCCTTGCGCCTCGAGAGACCACGCAGTGATGTCTTGCCTCGACCACCACAACGACGCCTCGAGAGCCGGTGCCTGACTCGATCGCATCGGCGATCTGGGCGGTGAGGTTCTCTTGCAGCTGTGGCCTGGCGGCCACGATTTCAACGACTCTTGGCAGGCGGCCGAGCCCCACTACCCGTCCTGCCGGAAGGTAGGCGATGTGCGCGACACCGGTGAATGGTAGAAGGTGGTGCTCGCACATCGAAACAAACTGAATGTCTTTGAGAATCACAACTTCGTTGTGTTCTGCCGCCATGGTGTCACCGAGAGCTTGCTTGGCATCGACTCCGACGCCATTAAAGAACACGGCGTATGCCTCTGCAACCTTTTTGGGAGTTGCCAGCAGGTCGCTTCG
>CAIKYE010000029.1 GCA_903831585.1 uncultured Micrococcales bacterium
GGATAAGGTTCAAAGCCCCGAGTGGATCGTTATCACCGGAACAAATGGTAAGACCACAACAACCCAGCTGGTTGAGTCGATGTTGTTAGCAGATGGCAAAAGGGCAATAGCCTGCGGAAACATCGGCACGCCAATCTTGGATGCAATTCGCGATCCGCAGGGTTTCGACTTCTTAGTCGTTGAGCTCTCAAGTTTTCAATTGCACTACTGCGGCGCCATCGAACCCAGGGTTTCGGCGCTGCTAAACATCGCCGAAGATCACATCGATTGGCACAAGACTTTTGAAGCGTATGTTGAGGCGAAGGGCAAAGTTTTCAACGGAACCACCGGCGCAATTGTTTATAACGCCGAAGATTCGACCACGCGAAAACTAGCCGAGGCAGCCAACGTGCGCGACGAGAACGTTCTGGCGGTTGCGTTCACCCGCGGAATGCCGGCAGATTTGCAAGTTGGCTTCGTAGAAGAATTTTTAATTGATCGCGCTTTCTACGGTTACCGAGCCGAGGAGCTGCCAGAGTTAGCGAATCTCGACGACATTGCTCAGATTGGTGTTGTCACTCCACACCTTTTGGCAAACGTTGCCGCGGCCGCGGCTATAGCGAGGGCGTGCGATGTAAAGGCAGAGTCAATCGGCAGCGCCATCCGTGAATTCAAGCAGGATAAGCACCGCATCGAGTTTGTGGCTGATCGCGAGGGAGTGCTCTGGTTTGACGACTCAAAAGCGACCAATGCGCACGCGGCAAGCGCTTCGCTTAGCTCTTTCGAGTCTGTGGTTTGGATTGTCGGGGGACTGCTCAAGGGTGTCGAGATTGCACCTTTGGTCGAAGCTCACAAAGATCGCCTCAAAGCTGCGGTTGTGATTGGAATCGATCGGGTCGAGGTTTTGGCTGCGCTCGAGCAATTTGCTGCAGGCTGTCAGGTTTTTGAAGTTTCTGAGGCAGACAAGACGAAGGTGATGCTTCAAGCCGTTGAGAAAGCGAATTCTGTTGCCGAAGCGGGTGACGTGGTCTTGCTGGCACCAGCTGCCGCATCAATGGATCAGTTTAAAGATTATGAAGATCGCGGTAACCAGTTCGCGGCAGCGGTCAGGGGTATCAATGTCTAGAGTTCAGTCGGGTCGCTCACGTGTTTCAACTCCGCTAAAGCCGAAACGGTCGAAACCGAGCGGCGAACTCACGGCTAAAGCCATACGGGGCTTTGCGGCTTGGATTGCAAATACATTTCGAGGTCAATCACGGGAATTCAACAACCTGCTAGGTCTTGTCATAGGTCTTGTCATCTTTGGGCTGGTCATGGTGCTTAGCGCCTCGTACGTAACTTCGCTGGCCGACGGAGAAGGCGCCTTTGCGGTATTCAATAAGCAACTCTTTTGGGCTGTGGTTGGATTCGTAGTCATGGGAGTGATTTCTAGAATTTCTATTGGTTTCATTCAGCGAATGACACCAATTTTCTTCGTCGCCATGCTCGGGTTTCAGGGCTTAGTGCTAATCATCGGAACCGAGATCTACGGAAACCGAAACTGGATTCGAATCGGAGACTTCTCGGTGCAGCCGAGTGAGTTTCTAAAAATTGCACTGCTACTTTTCATCGCAGCCTTGCTGGTTCAGCGTCGAGACTATATCGATAACTTCAAACTTGGTTGGGTGCCGTCGCTCGCAGCCGCCGGCGTTGCCACAGGTCTCGTGATGTTGGGTTCAGACCTTGGAACCTCGATTGTCATGTTTGGTTTTGCTTTCGTCATGATGATTCTGGCCGGCATGCCAAGCAAGCCAATCCTCTGGGTTCTCGTTTCGACAAGCGTGCTGGCATTGGCATTCTTGAACACCGGTTCTAGACGAACCAGAATTTCGGCCTGGCTGAATCCCGACGCCGTCGACATCACGGGAGCCACCTGGCAGGCAAAGCACGGAGTCTGGGCCTTGGCCGCAGGTGGAGTTAGCGGCACCGGACTCGGCGATTCGAAGATGAAGTGGAACTGGATTCCGATGGTCGAAAACGACTACATCTTTTCGGTGGTTGGCGAGGAATGGGGTCTGCTCGGAGCTACGGCCGTCATTCTGCTTTTCGTTTTGCTAGCTCTCGCGCTGGTTCGAATTCTCAATCGCACCGACCGCCTTTTTGAGCGGTACATCATGGTTGGCATAGTTTCTTGGATCACGCTTCAGTCATTCATAAACATCGGCGTTGTCTTGAACTTTCTGCCGGTGCTAGGTGTTCCACTTCCTTTGATCTCGGCAGGTGGCACCTCGTTGCTTGCCACCCTGGCCACACTCGGACTCGCTTTGGGCATTGAGCGCAGAAACAATGCAGCCCAATTCACGCCTTCAGCGCGCAGAGTGAGTTCGGCGAGGCGCTAGTGAGATATCTTTTGGCCGGTGGCGGCACTGGTGGTCACGTCAACCCCTTGCTTGCTCTGGCCGAGGCGATTAGAGCAGATGACGCAACCGCACAGGTTGTGGCCCTTGGCACAGCAGAGGGTCTCGAGGCCAAGTTGGTGCCAGAGCGTGGATTCGAATTGCTCACCGTCGAAAAACTGCCATTTCCGAGAAAACTAAGTATCTACGCCATTAAGTTTTTACCGCGTCTCGCCAAAGCTGTCGAACTCTGCCGAGGCATCATCCGTGATCGAAAGATTGATGTCGTCGTGGGTTTTGGTGGTTACGCCAGCGCGCCCGCCTATCTCGCGGCTGCACTAGAACGGGTGCCGCTTGTGATTCACGAGGCAAATGCTCTGCCGGGGTTGGCAAACCGACTCGGCGCTGGAATAGCCAAGGCCATCGCGGTCTCTTTCAGAAACACCCCGCTCAAGAACGCTGTCGTCACAGGAATGCCACTTCGATCTGAAATTGTTTTGGCCGCCGCAGCGCCAGATCGCGCAAAGGCTCGCAAGCACTTCGGGCTAGATACCGATTCACCGACGCTGCTCGTCACCGGTGGATCATTGGGAGCCAAGAGAATCAACGAGGTAATCAACTCGGCAGAATCGGTTCTCGGTGCGGCTGGCATACAGATTTTGCACATCGTTGGTGGCGGATCTGAATTGAAGCCCCTAAAGCAAAAGGGTTACGTGCGCATGACCTACTGTGACCGCATGGATCTGGCAATTCTCGCCGCCGATTTTGCCATCTCGCGAGCGGGCGCTTCGACGGTTTCTGAATTCAACGCGCTTGGCCTTCCCGCTCTCTATCTGCCTTACGCGGTTGGCAATGGCGAGCAGAGTCGAAACATAGAAGAGGTCGTGCGA
>CAIKYE010000030.1 GCA_903831585.1 uncultured Micrococcales bacterium
CATCAGTCTTTGCTAGCAACCCGTGTTCGTGCGCGCGATCTGGTTCAGGTCGCACCTCACGTCTCGCGGCTAACCCCTCAGCTTCTGTCTGTCGAAGCGTGGGGTGGCGCAACATATGACGTGGCACTGCGTTTTCTCGGAGAAGATCCTTGGGAGAGGCTTGAGGCAATTAGGGCCGCAATGCCAAACATCTGCATTCAAATGCTGCTTCGCGGCAGAAACACCGTGGGCTACACACCGTATCCACAAGAGGTCACCGAAGCATTCGTAAAAGAAGCGGTGGCCGCCGGTGTCGACATCTTCAGAATTTTCGATGCACTGAACGACGTTGATCAAATGAAGCCGGCTATCGAAGCCGTGCTGCGCACCGAGACGGCAATCGCCGAGGTTGGGCTTTGCTATACGGCAGACCTGCTTGACCCAGAAGAGACTCTCTACACTCTCGACTACTACCTCGAACTTGCCGAGAAGATAGTTGCCACCGGGGCTCACATCATTGCCATAAAAGATATGGCTGGCTTGTTGCGACCAGCGGCGGCGGCAAAACTGGTTAGCGCTTTGCGCGAACGGTTTGATCTTCCGGTTCACCTGCACACACACGACACCGCTGGCGGTCAACTAGCCACACTGATGGCCGCAATTAACGCGGGAGTCGATGCTGTTGATGTCGCCTCAGCGCCAATGGCTGGCACCACATCTCAGCCATCGGCATCGGCACTCATCGCCGCACTCGAGCACACAGAGCACGATGCCGGAATCTCGCTGGCTGCGGTAACCGCGCTTGAGCCTTACTGGCAGGCCGTTCGCAGTGTCTATTCGCCATTTGAATCGGGTCTGCCGGGGCCAACCGGTCGCGTGTATCAACATGAGATTCCCGGTGGTCAGTTGTCAAACCTTCGCCAACAGGCGATTGCCCTCGGTTTAGGCAATCAGTTCGAAAAGGTCGAAGACATGTATGCGGCGGCTAACCGCATTTTGGGCAGGCCAACCAAGGTGACCCCGTCATCGAAGGTGGTTGGCGATCTCGCACTGCACCTCGTTGCCGTTGGAGCAGACCCAGATGACTTTGCCGCCAACCCGCAAAACTATGACGTTCCCGACTCGGTGGTTGGTTTCATGGCGGGAGAGCTAGGTGATCTGCCGGGTGGTTGGCCAGAGCCTTTCAGGTCGAAGGTATTGCAGGGCAAGAACATCAAGTTCGGCATCACGCCACTGAGTGCTGAAGATGCTGCAATTCTCGACTCGGACGACAGCAAGCTTAAGCGCGCCACTCTGAATCGCTTGCTATTTGCAGCTCCGACCGCCGAGTTCACCAAGTTCCGTGAGACCTATGGTCGCTTAGATCAGGTCGACACGGTTGACTATTTATACGGGCTGCAGCAGGGTTCTGAGCATGTTGTCGAAATTTCCAAGGGTGTGCAGCTCTATGTGGGTCTAGAGGCAATCGGGTCACCAGATGCAAAGGGCTTTAGAACGGTCATGGCTACGCTAAACGGCCAGCTGCGACCGATAAACATTCGCGATCGCAAGATAGCCGTCGACATTATTCAGGCCGAGAAGGCCGACAGCGCCAACCTGGGGCACGTCGCTGCACCGTTCGCGGGCGTTGTGACATTGCAAACCGTTGAAGGAACCAGGGTAGAAATCGGCCAGCCGGTGGCAACTATTGAGGCCATGAAAATGGAAGCCTCAATTACTGCAAGCGTTGCTGGGGTGGTGCGTCGCTTGGCCACCGCTAGAACTCAGGCCGTTGAAGCCGGAGACCTCATTCTTGTCATTGAAACCGACCGGTCCTGAATCACGGGTAAACTGGGGCAGTTATCGCGTTAGCGAACATTTGTTGGCATAGGAGCATCCGGTTTGGCTATTTGGGACAAGAAACCTGAAGATGATGACTTTTTGGCTCCGCGCCCGGCGGCTAGCCCCGCCGATGAAGCCCCCATTCAGACTCACGCGCTCGCGGAGTTAGCAGTTGACTCGGGAATTATCGACATCACCCCAAGCACCCAGTCGGTTCAGATAGTTACCGAAGACGAGCGCACCAATCGCATCGTCTCGCCAACCACAGAACCGGTTAGCGACACCGGTCCGATTTCGCGCCGTTCGAACTATTCACGTCGTGATTCACTTCGCGGAGAGACCTTCGATCAACCAGAACCGGCGGCGATGCTCACAGCCGATCGGCTCATCGACAACAGCTCGAGAAACCGCCCAGCACCAGAGGCTGGCTTTCGCAGATTCTTCTACTTTCTCTCGCTAAAAACCATCAACCTTGGCGATTCGCTTAAGGTTCGCGAACGCAAGGCCCTTGATTTGAGAATCGGCGCAGCTTTCGATGGGGGAGCAAAATTCGTTCCGGTTTTGACACGCAAGGGAGGCGTTGGAAAAACCACTGTCTCGACGCTGCTTGGCATGGCGTTAGCAATGGTGCGCGAAGACCGTGTGATCGCAATCGATGCCAACCCAGACCGCGGAACCCTTGCCGAGCGCATCAGCAAGTCAACTCGATTCACAGTTAGAGACGTAGTCAATCGCGCAGCCGCAATTGATGGCTTCACCGATTTCTCAACCATGGTTTCTCGAGACATAACTCGACTCGATGTTCTTGCTTCAGACAGCGACCCTATGCTCTCTGAAGCCTTCAACGAAGGCGATTACAACGTCGTTGCCGACATGGCCGCTCGTTACTACTCTGTTGTTTTGACTGACTGCGGAACCGGAATCGTGCATTCGGTTATGCGCCCAACTCTTCAACGTGCAAATGGATTGGTAATTGTTTCGGGCGGTTCGGTTGACGAAGCTCGTTTGGCATCTGAGACTCTGACTTGGCTCGAAGCCAACGGCTATGGTGACTTGGTTCGCAACGCGGTTGTTGCGCTCAACACCGCAACGCAGGCAACCCAACTGGTGAAGCTTGATGAAATCGAGCAACACTTCAAGACCCGTGTTCGCGCCGTCGTCAAGATTCCATACGATGACGCGCTAGCCGCAGGCTCGGTTATCAAGTTCACCGAGCTGAAAAAGGGCACCCAGCAGGCTGCAAGAGAGCTGGCAGCGCTAGTGGTCGACGGACTCAACAACCCACGCATCTAAAAATGACGGTTCGTCAAATTCGACTCTTCGGAGACCCGGTGCTCAAAACCAGGTGCGAAGAAATAATGAGTTTCGATGAAAAGACAGCCGCCCTTGTCGAAGACCTTCTAGACACAGCATCGATTGCAGGTCGCGCCGGAGTAGCCGCACCGCAAATCGGAGTGAACCTTCGAGCATTCAGTTATCACGTCGACAAGAAGCTCGGCTATGTCTTGAATCCCAAGCTCGTCGAACTTTCAGGCAAATTGCGATTGGTTGAAGAGGGTTGCTTGTCGGTGCCGGGCCTCTGGCATCTGACACCGCGCTATGAGATCGCAAGAGTCACGGGTGTCGATCGAGACGGTAACTCGGTCGAAGTTGCCGGTGAGGGCCTCCTGGCGCAGGCTCTTCAACACGAATGCGATCACCTGGACGGGTTGCTCTACCTGGATCGCCTTGAAGCTGACGAGCGCAAGTTAGCCATGCGTGAGCTGAGAAGCTCAGATTGGTTTATGGCGAACTAGGCCTTGTCGCCGTAAATTTCCTCTACTGCCCAAGCGAAATCTTGCATAACCACATTTCTCTTGAGCTTCAAGCTCGGGGTCAGGTGGCCTGAGCTCTCTGTGAGTTCGTTGCCGATGATCACAAATTTTCTGATTGACTCTGCCTTTGAAACTTCTTTGTTTGCTTCGTCAATAGCTGACTGAATAGCCGCAATAACTAGAGGCGACTTGGCAGCATCTGCAACCGTCATGGCTTTGTCTCCGCCATGATTTGCCAACCAAATCGGCAGCATCTCAGAATCGAGAGAAATCATCGCACCGATGAAAGGCTTGTTATCGCCAATTACCACTACCTGGCCAATTAGCGGGTTCGCACGAAGTGGATCTTCGAGCACGGCTGGGGCAACGTTCTTGCCGCCAGCGGTAACAATAAGTTCCTTCTTTCGTCCGGTAATGCTCAACAAACCGTCTTCATCGAGCATGCCGATGTCGCCGGTTGCAAACCATTCGCCATCCATGACCTCTTTGGTGGCTTTTTCGTTGCGCCAGTAGCCGCGCATGATGTTGTGGCCGCGCAGCCAGATCTCTCCGTCAGCGGCAATCTTCACTCCGGTACCAGGCAGCGGTGTTCCAACCTTTCCGATCTTGATATGCGCAGGTCGAGAAATGGTGGCAGGGGCGGTGGTTTCGGTAAGCCCGTAGCCCTCTAGCACGATCACGCCGAGAGCTCTGAAGAAGTGACCTAGACGAGCGCCAAGCGGCGCACCACCCGAGATCGCATACTGAAGATTTCCACCCATTGCTGCGCGAATCTTCTTGTAAACCAATTTGTCGAAGACGAAGTGCAAAAGTTTGAGCTTCAGGCTCGGGCCACCGTTGTCGAGCGCTTCTGACCATTCGACGGCTACGTTGGCAGCCTTGCGGAAAATGTCACCCTTGCCACCGGCTTCTGCCTTTTGCTCAGCCCCGTTGTAAACCTTTTCGAAAACTCGAGGCACGGCCAAAAGGAATTCTGGCTTGAAAGATGCCAAAGCGTTTGCAACGTTTTTTGCATCTGGCTCGTGAGTCACCTTGATGCCGCCCTCAACGCAGAGAACTTCGACAAAGCGAGCGAAAACGTGAGCCAAAGGCAAGAACAAAACGGTACTTCTGCCTTCAACCAGAACGTCAGGCAGTTCGAGGCAGGCGTTTTTACTAAGTTCAATGAAACCGCCGTGGGTTAGTTCACAACCCTTTGGCTTTCCGGTTGTGCCAGAGGTATAGATTATGGTCGCGAGATCTTTAAGCTTGTTGGTTTTACGGCGCTGCTCGAGAACCTCATCGGTGATCTCTTTGCCACGCTTCTTTAGGTCGTCGATGCAATTTTCTTCGAAGGTCATTACCAAACGGACAAGCGGCACCGCCGCCTTGACCTGACCAAATCTGTCTGTGTGTTCTTTGTTCTCAGCGATCAGCGCAACCGAATCACTGTTTGAAAGAATCCACTCCATTTGAGCTGCAGATGATGTTTCGTAAATCGGAACAGAGACCGCACCGGCAAACCAAATCGCAAAATCCATGATCGTCCACTCGTAGCGAGTGCGGCTCATCAGACCTACCGCTTGGCTTGGCTGAATTCCGCTGGCGATTAGCCCCTTTGCGACCTGCTGAACCTCAGCCAAAAACTTTGCAGCCGATATGTTCTCGTAGCCGCCTTGCTTTGCAAGCGCATACAGCGTTAGATCAGGAGTTTTCTTGGCACGATCTACCAGCATGTCGGTGATGTTCATGGTGGCTGGTGAAACAGTCAGGGCAGGAATATCGAAAGTGCGCACTTAGTCTTCTCCTCGTCGAAATGATTAGGCACAACTCTAATGGCTTTAATCGGGTATCTGAAACCAGTATTTCAGCGGTAAAATGGCACGATTCGGGAAGGACGTCAGCATGTACGCGGTCGGCATAGACATTGGTGGCACCAAGATCGCCGGCGCATTGGTTGACGAAGACGGCACAATCGTTAGAGAGGCCAGGGTTGCCACCCCAGCCTCAGACGGCGAAGGCATAGTTGACGCGGTCGTGACCCTGGTTGAAGAGCTAATTGAAGGGGTAGAGGCGATCGGTGTGGGCGTTGCAGCCGCCGGATTCATCGATGCCGATCAGTCGATAATCGTTTACTCGCCTAATCTCAGTTGGCGAAATGAACCGCTCAAGGCCAAACTCGACGCAAAGCTTTCGATTCCGGTCATTATTGAGAACGATGCCAATGCTGCCGGATGGGCCGAATTTCGTTATGGAGCAGGTCGTGGCAGCAAGCACATGACCATGCTTACGATTGGCACCGGTGTTGGCGGTGCTGTCATTGCTGACTCGAAAATGCTTCGTGGGGGATTCGGAATCGGTGGAGAGCTAGGGCACATTCGAATTGTGCCAAATGGTTTACTTTGCGGTTGCGGCGCGCACGGTTGCCTCGAGCAGTATGGCTCTGGCACTGCACTGCTCAGGGCAGCCCGAGAGCTGGCCGATTCTGGGTCAGACGAGGGTGCTTTGCTTAGAAAATTGCGTGATGCGGCGGGCGAACTAACCGGCGACCAGGTCTACGAGGCAATTTTGCAGTCAGATGCGGGTGCGCTTCGGCTGCTTGCCGAGTTGGGCGAATGGATTGGTCAGGCGATAGCCAGCCTCACAGCCGTGCTCGACCCCGAGATAGTTGTAATCGGAGGCGGTGTAAGCGCCGCCGGAGATCTTTTACTCGAACCGATTCGCAAGGCCTACTTGGCCAACCTGCCAGCTCGGGGTTATCGACCAGAACTAAAGATCAAGACCGCGGAATTTGTCAACGATGCCGGAGTGGTTGGGGCTGCAGATCTAGTGCGTTTAGCGCTGGCACAGCGGTAAAATAGGGTCTTCGCGCCACAAATCGAGAGGATGGCAGAAGATGGCTTATTTCATTCTGAAGAACCTAATTCTCGGTCCTCTGCTCAGACTAGTTTTTCGTCCGTGGGTTCGCGGAATGGAAAACATTCCAAGTTCGGGTGCGGCAATTCTTGCGAGCAACCACCTCTCTTTTTCTGACTCGATCTTTTTGCCTCTGCAGAGCAGGCGTCCTGTCGTGTTTTTGGCCAAGAGCGAATACTTCACTGGTAAAGGCGTAAAGGGCGCTCTGGTGCGCTGGTTTTTCAAGGCCACCGGTCAGTTGTCAATCGACCGAAGCGGCGGCAAGGCTTCCGAGGCTTCACTAAACACCGGACTAAGTGTTTTGAGTCAGGGTATGGTGCTCGGCATTTATCCGGAGGGAACGCGTTCTCCCGATGGCAAGCTTTACCGTGGCCGAACCGGAATTGCCAGGATGGCACTCGAATCGAAGGTTTCGGTCATCCCGGTGGCAATGATCGATACCGAAAAGGTGCAACCAATCGGAAAGCGTTTTCCTAGAATCCGCCGAGTCGGAATTGTGGTCGGTGCTCCATTAGATTTTTCTCGTTTTGACGGAATGGAAGGTGATCGCATCGTCTTGCGCGCGATTACCGATGAAATCATGTACGAGTTGGCAAAACTGAGCGGACAAGAATATGTCGACGCTTATGCATCATCGGTGAAAGAGAAGCGCGCAAAACTTGCGCGTCAGTAACGGGCGGATTGTATGAACGAAAAAGTTATAGCTGTAGATCCCAAGGTCTTGGCCGGGCTCGATAACTATCTCAACCTGCCAGCTCTTCAGCAGCCAAATTGGCCAGACCAGTCTGCCGTTGCAGAGGTTCGCGCCGAGTTGGCGACCCTTCCGCCTCTGGTCTTTGCCGGCGAGGTTGACAATCTGCGTGCACGTTTGGCTCAGGCCGCGTCGGGCAAGGCCTTCTTGCTGCAGGGTGGAGATTGTGCAGAAACATTTGCCGATGCAACCGCCGATCGAATTAGAAATAGAGTCAAGACCATTCTTCAGATGGCCCTGGTTCTCACCTACGGATCTTCGATGCCAATCATCAAAATGGGTCGAATGGCTGGTCAGTTTGCTAAGCCGCGTTCGAGCGACCTGGAGACTCGAGAGGGCGTAACCCTTCCGGCCTACCGCGGCGACATCATCAACGGTTACGACTTCAATGAGGCTTCACGCACCGCTGACCCGAAGCGAATCTTGAAGGCATATCACACTGCTGCATCGACTCTCAACTTGATCCGCGCATTTACGCAGGGTGGTTTTGCCGACCTTCGCTCGGTGCACGAGTGGAACAAGGGATTCGCTGACAATCCGGCCAACGAGCGCTACGTTGCCATGGCAAGCGAAATTGATCGCGCGATCGACTTTATGTCGGCCTGCGGCGCCGACTTCGAGCAGCTAAAAACCACCGAGTTTTACACTTCGCACGAGGGTCTGCTATTCGATTACGAACGCCCCATGACCAGAATCGATTCGAGAACCGGAACCCCTTATCTAACTAGCGGTCACTTCATCTGGGTGGGCGAGCGCACTCGTCAGATTGACAACGCGCACATCGACTTTCTTTCTCGAGTTCGAAACCCGATTGGTGTAAAGCTCGGTCCGACAACGCAGGTCTCTGACGTGATTGAACTGATTGAAAAACTCGACCCAGATCGTGAGCCAGGCCGATTGACTTTTATCACCAGGATGGGTGCGTCGAAGATTCGCGAGGAGTTGCCGCGTCTGGTCGAAGCCGTTCGAGATAGCGATGCGAACCCACTTTGGATCAGCGACCCGATGCACGGAAACGGAATCACCACAGCTAACGGTTACAAGTC
>CAIKYE010000031.1 GCA_903831585.1 uncultured Micrococcales bacterium
CTTCGGCTCACCGGGCAACGACCCAGCCGCTGCCCCTCGTTATACCGAGTGCCGCATGGCCACCCTTGCCCTCGAGATGGTTCGAGACATCGACGAGAACACCGTTGATTTTCAAGACAACTACGACGGCCGCACGCAAGAACCAACCATTTTGCCCAGCCGCTTTCCGAACCTATTGGTCAACGGATCAATCGGTATTGCCGTGGGCATGGCAACCAACATTCCCCCGCACAATCTTCGCGAGGTTGCCGCCGGCGCTCAGTGGTATCTAAAAAACCCAGAGGCCTCCAACGAGCAACTGCTCGAAGAGTTGCTCAAAGTTGTCAGCGGACCAGACTTTCCGACCGGCGCCGAAATTCTCGGTCGCAGCGGAATCGAAGCCGCGTACCGAACCGGTCGCGGTTCGATCACCATGCGTGCGATTGTCAACGTTGAAGAAATTCACAACCGCACCTGCTTGGTGGTAACCGAACTTCCCTACCAGGTGAACCCAGATAACCTCGCAGAGAAAATCGCAGATCTAGTCAAGCTTCAAAAACTGACCGGCATTGCAGACATCCGTGATGAGACCTCGGGCCGAACCGGCCAGCGTCTGGTAATCGTGTTGAAGAAAGATGCCGTAGCGAAGGTAGTTCTGAACAACCTATTCAAGATGACTCCGCTGCAAGAAAACTTTTCTGCGAACATGCTCGCAATTGTTGATGGCGTGCCTCGCACGCTTAGCCTCGACGGATTCATTCGCGAGTGGGTCAACCATCAGGTTGAAGTAATCGTTCGTCGAACTCAGTTCAGACTTCAGAAAGCCGAAGAACGCGCGCACATATTGCGCGGGTACCTAAAGGCTCTCGATGCTCTCGATGCCGTTATCGCTTTGATTCGCAAGAGCGCAACTGTTGAAGATGCGCGCGATGGTTTGATCGATCTGCTAAAGATCGACGAGCTTCAGGCGCGCGCAATCTTGAACATGCAGTTGCGCCAGCTCGCAGCGCTTGAGCGTCAGAAGATTATCGACGAGGCCGCCGAGCTAGAAGCGCTCATTGTTGACTACAAGGCGATTCTCGCCGACCCGATTCGTCAGCGAAACATCATTAGCGAAGAGCTGGCCGAGATTGTTGCCAAGCACGGAGACGAACGTCGTTCGAAGATCGTCGCCGGGTTAGATGGAGACGTCACAAAAGAAGATTTGATTCCCGAAGAAGAGATGGTCATCTCGCTAACCCGCGGCGGCTACATCAAGCGAACCAAGAGCGACAACTATCGCTCACAGCACCGCGGCGGCAAGGGTGTAAAGGGCGCATCGCTTCGCGCCGACGATGTTGTTGAACACTTCTTTGTGACGACAACTCACCACTGGTTGCTGTTCTTCACCAACAAGGGTCGCGTCTATCGGGCCAAGGCCCACGAGGTGCTCGAGGCCGGCCGCGACACCAAGGGCCAGCACGTAGCCAACCTCTTGGCGCTTCAGCCAGACGAGCAGGTGGCCTCGGTGCTAGACATCAAGGACTACAACCAAGCGCCATACCTGGTCTTGGCAACCCGTAAGGGACTGGTCAAGAAGACAGAGCTCACTCAGTACGACACCGCACGAAGTGGCGGAATCATCGCCATCAAACTGCGCGAAGACGACGAGTTAATCGACGCGATGCTGGTTAACGAGAACGACGGCATCTTGCTGGTTTCTCGCAAGGGCATGTCGGTTCGATTCTCTGCTTCTAACGAGAGCCTGCGACCAATGGGTCGCGACACCTCTGGCGTGATGGGCATGAGCTTTAGGAAAGAAGATGCTCTACTCAGCGCATCGGTAATCAATGACGTCGAAGGC
>CAIKYE010000032.1 GCA_903831585.1 uncultured Micrococcales bacterium
CGACTATGAGAAACACATCCACAATCTTTTGAGCGCAGTGGCCAAGCTGCCAGCCGAATTGAACACTCAGGTTGAGATAGTTGGCGATGGTGGTGAGAGAAAAGCTCTTGAGCTGCAGGCTCAGCAGTTGGGCATCGCAAAGCAGGTCAAATTTTTGGGACACATCACAGAAGACGAGCTACCGAAGGCTTATGAGCGCGCAACTCTGTTTGCTATGCCATCAATTGCAGAACTCCAGTCAATTGCAACAATGGAGGCCATGGCTTCTGGCCGCCCAGTGGTTGCCGCCGACGCCATGGCATTACCGCACCTAGTTCACGATGGCGACAACGGCTATCTGTTTCCACCGGATGACGTTGATGCGTTCGCAGATCGTCTCTTGAAGATATTGACCGCCGACAAAAAAGAGCTAGCTCGATTGAGTGAGAACTCGCTTTACCTAATTCAGTCTCACGACATTGAGCGCACGCTCAAAATCTTTGAGGGTCTCTACAGAGGAGATCAAGACGCCGAACGCACATCAGATGACAACCGTGCCGAGTACAAGGAGCCGATTGGTCGCCTAAACGCTCGGCTAAAGGCTCAGGTGGTGTTGATGAGAAAACAGGCACTTGCAATTCGAGAGGCTTCTCTGAACCTGGTTGACAAGGCCGAAGAATTAGCCGAAGACGCAGTTCGTCGAGCAAAGCGAGCGAATGCCAAGGTCAAGAAGTCTGCGGTAGAAACTGCCAACAAAGCTAAGTCGGCTGTCAAAGATGTTGCCGAACGCCTCAAGTCTGAAGACTAGATTCGCCTCAAGCTCTGATTGCCTATCAGCGGCTAAACTCGACTTGGCTGGGGGAGTTAGCTCAGCTGGTTAGAGCAGCGGACTCATAATCCGTCGGTCACGGGTTCAAGTCCCGTACTCCCCACTGTCATGCAGCTCGAGCTTGGCGTAATACCATTACGCATGACTTCAATTGCAGTTATCGGCGCTGGTTGGCGCGCACAGTTCTTCATTCGGCTGGCAAAGCTCATGCCCGAGAAATTTGAAATTGTCGGTGTGGTAGCCCGCAAGGAAGACGTCAGAACGGCACTCAACCTGGAGTTCGGCGTTCAAACCTTTGCTTCCATCAGCCAGCTGCTTAGCTACAAGAAGCCCGACTTCGCGATTGTCAGCGTTTCAGGGGATGCGAATCCTGAGATCGTTGAAGAACTAGTCGCAGCTGGCATCCACGTGCTCTGTGAAACACCACCGGCACCCACCCTCGAAGCTTTGCAAAGGCTCTGGAACAACGTCGGCTCGTCAGGATTGGTGCAGGTTGCCGAGCAGTACATGTATTTGCCAGGCCACGCGACTCGATTAGCAATAACTCAATCGGGTGTCATTGGTGAAGTGGGTTCGCTCGAGATTTCTTCGACGCACGGATATCACGCGGTATCGATAATGCGTGGCTTTCTGAAGCCTGGCTTTGAGCCAACCACGATCACGACTAGGCAATTTGAAGCGCCTTTGGTTGACCCTCTAGCACGCGCAGGATGGAATGAAGATTTGACTGCAAAGAGCGCAAAGACCACTATTTCACTTATCGATTTTGGTGCTGGCAAATCTGGCGTTTACAACTTCGTCGACAATCAGTGGCACAACCAACTGCGCCACCGAAGAATAGTTGTTCGAGGCAGCAGGGGAGAGTTAGTTGATGATTCGGTCATTCGATTGACCGATGGTCCGGCGATCACGACTTCTCGAATAGAGAGATATCAACTCGGTTATGACCTCAATTTGGATGGCTTTGATACCGAACATCTCTCTTTCGACGGCAAAGTCGTGTTCAAGAATCCATTCACCGGTCTTCGACTCATGGATGAAGAGATCGCTATCGCCCAGCTGATGTGTCAAATGGC
>CAIKYE010000033.1 GCA_903831585.1 uncultured Micrococcales bacterium
GAAATGGCTCGGGCTTAGGCTCGGGCCATTTCTTCTTTAAGTTATCTGTGAGCTCGAGTTGCCTTGCGCTGGTTTTTTGAACTCAACGGCTAACTTTGATTAGATGAGTGGCGCAACACAGTAGTTAACGGCAGTTTTTGCCGTTGTCGCTCTTTGCCTCGGGGGTTTGCAGTCGGCGTCAGCCGCAACTCCTTCGCCAACTCCTGTTCCCGCACCAACTTCAACACCCTCGGTGAGCCCGACGCCGATTCCCACAACCACGCTGACGCCAAAACCTACCCCGACACCAACGCCCAACAAGCCCAAAAGCTGCAGCATTCGTTCGGCTGCCACGAGTCGCGACCTAGCTCAGTTCTATGGCTTTGTGATGAACGCCAAGACCGGTGAGGTCTATGCCAACATTCGTGGCGACGAGCAGACGCCTTCGGCTTCTGTAATGAAGGTATTCACCGCGGCCGCAGCGCTCGAGACCATGTCGACGCAATACACGGCAACCACAAGGGTGTTTACGATTCCATCTCAACCTGGAGTCATTGTGTTGCGCGGTGGTGGCGACCACACTCTGACGCGATTGAACTCACCGCGCTACACGACTTACAAAAAGCCGGCGCGGCTTTCAACGCTTGCCGCGCAGGTCTTGGCTGCATTGCCGGCAGATCAGCAAATCACAAAAATCATTCTTGACGATACCTACTTCGATAAGCCGTTCTGGAACAAGGCTTGGAAGACCTCGGATCGAACCAACGGTTACATTTCACTGATAACTTCACTGCAGGTTGACAGTGACCGAGCCAACCCCGACTTGACTTCAACTGCTTACAGCGGAACTCGAAGCAAAGATCCGGTTCTTGCCGCAGGAACCCACTTTAAGAAGGCCCTCGGCTTGCGAGCCACGTCTGCAAAGCTCGAAACCAGCATCACCCCCGATGATGCAATTCTCGCTGGCTCGGTTCAGTCGCAACCGATGTCGGTCTGGCTCGACCATGCTCTCAAGTATTCAGATAACACCGAGACCGAAATGATTGCCCGTCACGCGCTACGCATCAACGCTATGACCACGACATTTGAAAACATTCAACCGCTAATGGTTCGGGTTTTGAAAACGCTTGGCATCGATTCAAAGAAGCTAGTGATGACCGACGGGTCTGGCCTCGCACAGTCAAACCGAGTGACAGCCCGCATGGTTGCAACCCTGATGGCTAAGGCCACAGACCCAACCTCGGTGCTTAACCCCATGATCGGCTATCTGCCTGTCTCTGGCATCTCGGGAACGCTGGCCACCCGTTTCAATGGCAGCAACAAGTCTGCTCGCGGCTTCGTGCACGCCAAGTCTGGCTTCATTCCAGGGCTCTACAGCCTGGCCGGAGTGGTCTATGCCAAAGATGGCACGGCCATCAGCTTTGCCGGCTTCGCCCGAACTGCCGAAAAGAAGACCGTCGGCTATGGCGCTCGCAACGCTCTAGATACCCTTGCCGATCGACTCTATGAGTGCGGCGCTGGCAGTTACTTCTAACGGTCAACCGCTCTCGGGCGATTGTGCGAGACTGAACGTATGTCAGCAATGAGGCTTGAACATGATTTACTAGGCGAACTCGAAGTACCTATCGAGGCCTACTGGGGAATCCACACCGCAAGAGCGGTTTCTAACTTTCCAATTTCTGGCGTGCCAATCGCACATTACCGAAGCCTCATCCGTGCTTTGGCGCTTGTCAAAGAAGCCGCCGCAGATGCAAATTTCAAGGTTGGCGAACTCGACGCCGACTTGCACAAATCGATCGTTGCCGCTTGCCACGATGTGGCCGAGGGAAAACTCGACAGCTCATTTGTGGTCGATGCAATTCAGGGCGGTGCCGGCACCAGCACCAACATGAACGCGAACGAGGTTATTGCGAACCGCGCACTCGAGATCGCAGGACATGCAAAGGGTGACTACGAAAAGATTCATCCGCTGAATCACGTCAACATGTCTCAATCGACAAACGATGTTTATCCGACGGCACTCAAAGTTGCGCTGATTCTTGAAATTCGCGAACTAATCACAGCGATGGCTTATCTGCGCAACGAGTTTGCAAAAAAGGCCACCGAGTTTCGCAGCGTAATCAAAATGGGTCGCACCCAGTTGCAAGATGCGGTGCCGATGACTCTCGGCCAAGAGTTCGCCGCTTTTGCTCGCATGACACTGGAAGACGAACAGCGACTTCGCGAATTGATTCCGCTGCTCTGCGAGATCAATCTCGGTGGCACGGCAATCGGCACGCAACTTAATGCGCCTAAGGGCTATGTCGTTGCCGTCACTGCGCGACTGAGCGAGCTTACGGATATTGAGTTCGAAAGCGCAGCAGACATGGTCGAGGCAACCCAGGATGCCGGTGTCTTCGTGATGGTGTCTGGAGTCTTGAAGCGAGTTGCCGTGAAACTCTCGAAGACCTCAAATGACCTGCGCCTGCTATCGAGTGGGCCTCGAGCCGGATTCGGTGAGATCAACTTGCCGCCCATGCAGGCCGGTTCATCGATCATGCCCGGCAAGGTGAACCCCGTTATTCCAGAGGTGGTCAATCAGGTTGCTTTTGCTGTAATCGGATACGACCTGACCGTTACCATGGCCGCTGAGGCGGGCCAGTTGCAACTAAACGCCTTCGAGCCAATCATGTGTCGAGCGCTGATGATGGGCATCACGCAGTTGCGTGCGGCTTGCTACACGTTGGCAGATAAGTGCATTTCTGGCATCACGGCCAACGAAGCCGTACTTCGCCTAAGTGTTGAAAACTCAATCGGACTCGTGACGGCACTGTCGCCAATGCTCGGCTATGAGAACGCAACCCTGGTGGCACAGCGTGCCCAACTCGAGGGCAAAACGGTTCGCGAAGTTGTCATCGAGTTGAGTCTGATGTCGAGCGTAGAGTTTGAGGCCATACTCGGCGATGTAGATCGCCTAGCCGGTCCGCCGCAGGGCTAGTCTTCGTAGAGCTTCTTCGGCTTCTTGGCTTCGTTTTTCTGTCGAACTTGAACCGCAATTGCGCCGGTGACGGTTCCGATAACTATGAATGCGGCACCGATTGCCAAGCCAACCAGACCGCTATTGTCTTCGGCTGTCTTGGCTCCATCGGTTCCCTCGGCACTTACCAGTGGGGCCTCTGAGTCGTATGCAATCGCGCAGGGACTCTGATCTGCGCTTTGCTGTTCGTAGTTCGAAGTATTAGTGAGGCTGAACTTGA
>CAIKYE010000034.1 GCA_903831585.1 uncultured Micrococcales bacterium
CACCGTGCGGCAGTCGAATGATTCGGCCCGACTCGCGACCGTGCAAGACGATTTCACGATCCTTGCGCTGCAGAGCCAGAGCAATTCTCTTGGTAACCCAGAATGCTGCAATCGGTGCGACTATCAACAAGATTTGCATGCTGAGCAGCACCTGATTCAAGGAAACCCTGAAGTGGGTAGCAATGAGGTCAGTTGCTGCTCCGGCCCAAAGCACCGCGTAAAAGGTCACACCGGCTGCGCCAATGGCTGTGCGAACTGGGGCGTTTCTTGGGCGGTCTAGAACGTGGTGCTCGCGGTCGTCTCCGGTCACAAACTTTTCAATGAACGGATACGCGCCAACTACGACTAGGAATAGCACGCCAACAACCAGCGGAATAAGAATGTTGAACGACCAGGTGCCGCCGAGGGCAACGATTTCTAGGTGTGACGGTGCAAGACGCAATGCGCCATCTAACCAACCGATGTACCAGTCTGGCTGGGTTCCGGCCGACACAGGGGAGGGGTCGTACCCACCGTAGTTCCAGATTGGGTTGATGGTGAAGGTTGCCGAGATTAACATGATTGCGCCGAAAACGATGAAGAAGAAGCCACCAGCCTTCGCAACATATACCGGCATAAGTGGGTAGCCGACCACGTTGGTGTCTTTGCGACCCGGACCCGAATAGTGGGTGTGCTTGTGAATGACCACCATGAACAAATGCACTGCGAGCAGCAAGATGATGAGCGCTGGAATGATCATTATGTGCAGGCTGTAGAGTCTCGCGACCACCGCATGGCCAGGGAATTCTCCGTCGAACAAGAGCGACGAAATTGAGCTTCCGATAACTGGAACACCCTTGAGCATTCCGTCGATGATGCGAAGACCGTTTCCTGAAAGCAAGTCATCTGGAAGTGAGTAACCGGTGAAACCGCCACCCATACCTAAGACGAAAAGAAAGAAACCGACTAGCCAGTTGATCTCGCGAGGTTTGCGGAATGCACCTGTGAAAAAGACGCGCAACATGTGCAAGCCAGCAGCTGCAACAAACAACAGGGCAGACCAGTGGTGAACCTGACGCATCAACATTCCGCCGCGAACTTCAAACGAGATGTCGAGTGAAGACGCGTAGGCGATTGACATCTCGGCACCCTTGAGCGGGCCGTAGACGCCGTCGTAGACGACTTCTGCCATAGATGGCTGGAAGAAGAAGGTTAGGAAGGTTCCGGAAATAAGCAAAACAACGAAGCTATACATTGCAACTTCGCCGAGCATAAACGACCAGTGGTCAGGAAAAACCTTGCGACCGAACTCTTTTAGAATTCCGGCAACGCCCAAGCGTTCGTCAAGGTAGTTCGCCCGGTTACCGAGGAAGGTGCCCTTTTTGTTTGGAGTAGTTGTGCTCATTCTTAACGCTCCCAGAAGCTAGGGCCGACAGGTTCGTTGAAATCGCTCTGTGCGATTAGGTATCCCTCTGCGTCTACAGCGATAGGAAGTTGCGGCAGTGGGCGAGCAGCTGGGCCGAAAATAACCTTGCATCCATCAACCAAATCGAAGGTCGACTGGTGACATGGGCAAAGCAGGTGGTGTGTTTGCTGTTCGTAGAGTGCAACCGGGCAGCCCACGTGGGTACAAATTTTGCTGTACGCAACGATGCCGTCGTAAGACCAGCCCTTGCGTTCTTCGGTCTCGATTAGTTCGGCTGGGTTAACGCGCACTAAGAGAACTGCAGCTTTCGCCTTTTCGTTTAGCTTGTCATGGTGCAATTCTGCAAGACCTGCTGGGATGACGTGGAACACAGATCCGAGTGTGACGTCGCTTGCCTTGATCGGGGTACCATCCGGGTCTTTCGCTAGGCGAGTGCCCTTCTTCCACATGGTGTGGCGAAGGCTGTCGCCAGGGTTCGGCCCGAGGTCGCCGAAGAAGAAGATTGCCGGCAGCGGAAACAGCGCTAGCGCTGTATACATCGAACGACGGATGAGCTTGCGGCGGGTGAAACCAGATTCTTGATCTGCAAGCTTGATGATCTCGATTGCGCGAGCGCGCACTTCTTCGCTACCGCGAGTCTGGTGACGTTCTTCGCTAACTTCGGCATCTGGCATAAGAGTCTTGGCCCAGTGAACTGCACCGATACCAATGCCGAACAATCCGAGTGTGATTCCCAATCCGAGCCAAAGGTTGTTTGCGCGAACCGTGGCTAGATCTTCGGTGATTGGAAAAGCGAAATAGGCATAGATAGAGAAAGCGCTGCCGAATGCTGACAGCAAGAAGAGTGCGGCGACCTGACGGTTAGCGCTTCGCTCGTGCTTGTCGCTCTTGTCGGTCATGCGAACGCGGTGGGGCTCAAGACCGGGGTCATTAACCTTGTCGGCTGAAACGACAGCCAAGCCACCCTCGTACTTATGCTCTTTGGCTGATTTAGCCTTTTCGCTCAATTCGTTGCTCCCTTTAATTGAAAACTAATTTGACTTCGCGCCAAGCCACATTGTGATGAGAATTATTAGACCCAACCCGAAAATCCAGAGGAATAATCCCTCGGCAACGGGACCTAGCCCGGCTAGTTCATAACCACCGGCCGATGGATTTGTCTCTACGTAGTTCAGGTAGGTGATGATGTCTTTCTTGTCTTGCGGAGTCAGGTTGGCGTCATTGAAAACCGGCATATTCTGCGGGCCGGTAACCATTGCCTCGTAAACGTGTTTGGCCGGAACGCCAGCTAGGGCAGGAGCCCACTTGCCTTCGGTAAGTGCGCCACCAGCGCCGACGGCGTTGTGGCACATCGCGCAGTTAATTCTGAAGAGTTCTCCGCCTCGAGCTGAATCTCCGTTGGCAGCAATCATGTCGGCGGTAGGAATTTCTGGACCAACGCCCAGCGATGCAACATAGGCTGCCATCGCTGCGATCTGCTCTTCGGTGAACTGGACGGGTTTCTTATCGAGCTGAGGTCCGCTGGCCTGACCAGGCATGCGGCCACTTGAAACTTGGAAGTCAACCGAAGCGGCACCGACACCAATTAGGGTTGGGCCGGCTTTTGTTCCAACACCATTGGTGCCGTGGCAGGTTGCACAGTTTGCCAAGAAGAGTTTCTCGCCCTCGACAATTTGCTCTTGCGCCGAGATTGCAGTCTTGGCGGTGCTGGTCTCTACCGCGGCTGTTGCAACAGCGTAGCTACCACCGCTCATGATTAACCCCGCCGCGATCACAAAAATCGCTGCCAGAGGGCTGCGTCGTGAATTCTTCAGGGTCTTTTTCATGTAGTTTGTCATTTGCTCTAACTCTTATTTGAGAACGTAGATAATAAGGAAAAGGCCAATCCAAACCACGTCAACGAAGTGCCAGTAGTAAGAAACCACGATAGCTCCGGTTGCTTCGTAGTGGCCGAACTTCTTGGCTGCGAAAGTGCGACCGATGATGAGAAGGAACGCAATCAATCCGCCGGTAACGTGCAGTGCGTGAAAACCGGTGGTGATGTAGAAGGCGCTGCCGTAAGAATCGGAGTCAAGGGCGACGCCGTCTGAAATTAGGGTTGCGTACTCCCAAACCTGGCCAGAAACGAATAGGGCACCTAGCACGTACGAAATAAGGAACCACTCGACCATGCCCCACTGAGCTGGTGACCAACCCGTCGCTCGGGGCTGCATGCGCTCGGCAGCAAAGACACCGAACTGCGCGGTGAATGATGAAGCAACCAAAATCAGGGTGTTGGTGAGTGCGAAAGGCACGTTTAGGTGTTCGGTTCCGGCCTCCCAAAGGGCCGGCGAGTTAGCTCTGAGGCTGAAATACATGGCAAAAAGTGCCGCGAAGAACATGACTTCACTGCCCAGCCAGACGATAGTTCCGACCGAAGTTGCACTCGGACGATTGATTGTTGGGGAGGAAAAAGTCGCAGTAGACATGTGCTTAATGCTAACTCACGATGCTTGCCAATTCGGGCTTATTCGGGCGAATTCACGCGGTTTTTCGGCAATAAACTTAACCTCATGACGCAAACAATCGGCTGGCCGACGATTCTCAAAAAACTTCTTGCCAAGGGCGACTTAACTCGGCAGGAGGCCGGTTGGGCGATGACTGAAATCATGGATGGGTCTTCGTCAGAAGCTGAAATCGGAGCGTTCATGATGGCTCTGCGAAGCAAAGGTGAGACCGTCGAGGAGCTCTCGGGATTAGTCGATGTGATGCTCGAGAAATCAGTTTTGCTAAACATAGGCGCAGACGCCCTAGACATCGTTGGAACCGGTGGCGACATGATCGGAACCGTAAATATCTCGACGATGGCATCAATCCTGGCGGCAGCCACAGGGGTAGGGGTCATGAAGCACGGCAGTCGCTCTGCCTCGGGTAAGACCGGATCGGCAGAGATGCTTGAAGTGCTTGGCATTCGACTTGATTTGTCGGCCGAACGAGTCGCAGAGGTCTTTGGCGAAGTGGGATTGACCTTTTTCTTTGCGCCGGTCTTTCATCCGGCAATGCGCCACGTGGCACCTGTGCGCAAGGCTCTCGGTGTGCCAACCACCTTCAATTTTCTTGGACCCCTGGCAAATCCAGCCCAACCAATTGCGACCTCTCTGGGCGTAGCCGATCGCCAAATCGCTCCGCTGATGGCAGCAGAATTGGCTGCCAGGGGTCGAAATGCCCTAGTTTTCAGGGGTTCAGACGGGCTTGATGAGCTCACCACGACCGGAAATAGCGAAATTTGGCTGGTTCAAGGGGGAGTGGTGACCGAATTCGCCCTCGATCCGAGTGATTTTGGGCTAGAAACGATTGAAATAGGCGCCTTACTCGGTGCAGATGCCAAACACAACGCCGAAGTCGCAAGGAGTCTTTTCAGTGAGCCTGGCGACCCGGAGAACAAGTCGGTGCGAGAGGTAGTTGCGCTAAATGCGGCCGGGGGACTCGTAGCCTACGAACTCTCAAAAAAGCCGATCGAAACCCAGCAGCAGCTAAATGAAGAATTCGCTCGACAGTTAGTCAGGGTTTTCGATGCACTCGACTCTGGCGCGGCAGCAGAAAAACTATCTTCATGGATGTCGGCCTCGCAGGCCTAGGACAAACCATTTGCCCGGTGAAACGGGGCTATCAGGGGGAAGTGGCTCTGAGGGCCAAAAATCGACTACTTGACATAATGTTCATTATCGGCGAAAGGGATACCGACTAAGCCAGGTGGTCCGCGAGAAAATCAACCAACCCGTGTGGTCCGACCGTCTCGCCCAGCTCAATTAGATCCTCGAGTTTCCACCAGCGAAACTCCAAAATGTCTCGACGTTCATCGTCAGTCCAGTCGGAATCGTCCAGTTCAAAACCTTCAACTTCGAGTTGAAAGAAATAATCCACGTAACTGTGTGAGTTCACTCCGTCGCCCCAGTGCCAGATTCCAGCCTGTTGCCAAATCTGTTCGCCCAACTGGTCTTCGGTGACCCTGAGACCCGTTTCCTCGAGCAATTCGCGCACGGCGGCCTCTCTGGGTGTCTCACCGGCGTCGATGCCTCCGCCAGGCGTTATCCAGCGGGGTTCTAGACCCACCTCGGGGTCAAAGTGCGTTTTCAGCAGAAAAACCCGCTTCTGAGGGTCAACCA
>CAIKYE010000035.1 GCA_903831585.1 uncultured Micrococcales bacterium
AGCTGGGACTCTGGCAAAGCCCACGCAGTCATGGCATCTATCGCTCTGGTCCCATAAGACCAGAGGCCGCCTATTTCGGCTTGAAACCAGCCAGCTTTGCCAAGGGCAAGATTGGCGGCTTCCATCGGGGAACAAATGCTCGACACTAAACCTTCACTGATAATCCGATTGCACCCAGCTGATGTTTGCGAGGTTATGGGTCCAGGCACCGCTCCTACTGAACGCCCAAGTTCTAGCGCGTGAGTAACAGTGTTAAGTGCGCCGCTTCGCTGCCCAGCCTCGACAACGACTGTTGCCGAAGACATGGCTGCAATCAAGCGGTTGCGCTGCAAGAATCGCCACTTGGTTGGGCTCGCTCCGGGTGCCTGCTCTGCGATTACGGCACCCCGCTCGATTACTTTCTCGAAAATTGCAGCGTTGCCGCTTGGATACAAGCGATCCACTCCGCCTGCTAGAAAAGCGATTGTTGTTTGGTCGTTTGCGAGAGCAGAACGGTGAGCGGTGGCATCGATGCCATAAGCGCCGCCAGAAACAATAGCCAAATCACGAGTGGCACAGTCTGAGACGATCTCTGAAGTTACCCAGTCTCCGTATGAAGTTGAGTTTCTTGAGCCGACAATTGAGATTGAGGCCGATGTTGTTGGCGGTTCATCTAAGTTGCTGCGATACCAAAGACAGTGCGGTGCGGCTTCAGCTAAATCGTTTAGCGGATCAGGCCAGAATCTGCTTTTTGGAATTAGCAGCCTTGCCTTTACTCGTGCTGCGATTTCAAAGCACGAAACAACATCGTTGAGCTTTAGCCGTGGCAGCCAACGCTGCATAGCATCAGCAAACAATTCTTCAAAATTCCCGAGTCTGCTTTCTATTTCGTCAAGAGAGTCGACGGCTGAGAGTCGAGACGAAAATTCAACTGAAGAAGACCTAGCAATTAGCAACTCCAGCACTTGTTCTGGTGAAAATGCTGCGATTAGTGCGCCGGCAAATCGATCGCCGGGCTCCGTAATCAGCGCGAAAGTGGCGCGGGCGAAATGCTCAGCGATTTCGGCCTCACTGCCATCACTTACAAATGAGGCAATGAGACGCAAAGCCTGTGGGTCTGAGACCATGAAGCGCTTCATGCCGCGTTTATCAACGTTCTGATTTGAATTCACAAAACGAGGATGGCTTAAGGAAATTGCCTAGAGAAGGCTTAATGTGAATCTGTGCATAACTAAAGAAGCTTTAGTTAGTTTTCGCCTACCGCGAATTCCTTTGGCAATTCATAGGCTTTTCCGCTTAGCTCTTCGACGTTCACGTCTTTGAAGGTCAGCACTCGAACGGTCTTCACGAAGCGGTCGGTTCGGTAGATGTCCCAGACCCACACATCTTGCATATTCAACTCAAAGTAAAAGTCGGTTGGGGTGTCGACGCGGTTTAGTGAGACCTCGTTGGCGAGGTAAAAACGTCGCTCTGTCTCAATCACAAATTTGAAAGTACCCACGACATCGCGGTACTCACGGTAGAGGGCCAGTTCGGCGTCTCTGTCGTAGTCTTCGATCTCGTTCTCGTCCATGTTCAAAT
>CAIKYE010000036.1 GCA_903831585.1 uncultured Micrococcales bacterium
AAGCCAGCGAAACGAAGCTGTCGGCTGAGAAGATCGCGGATGCTTGGTTCGTCATCGACGACTAGTACCTTGATGTTTTCCATGCTCTAAGTGTCAGCGAATTGACTGGGAGAAGTCTGGGAACAAACTGCGTGTCAGTTGAGAGAACTCACAGGTCGAAAGCGTCGAGAATTTCGTAGCTGTAGCCCTGTTCGGCTAGGAACCTTTGGCGATTTTGGGCGAAGTCCTGGTCGACGGTGTCTCGAGATATGAGTGTGTAGAAGCTTGCGGTGCGGCCATCTGCCTTAGGCCTGAGCAGGCGGCCAAGTCGCTGGGCCTCTTCTTGTCGACTGCCATACGAACCCGAAATCTGAATCGCCACTGATGCCTCGGGCAGGTCGATTGAGAAGTTAGCCACCTTTGACACAACCAGGGTGCTTATGGCGCCGGTGCGAAAGAGGTCGAACAGGCGTTCGCGTTCATCCACCGGGGTTTCGCCCGTGATCTTCGGCATGTCTAAGACATCGGCGATGGTGTGAATCTGATCGAGATACTGCCCGATGATTAGTGTCGGTTCGCCAGCGTGTTTGGCAAGAAGTTTCTTTATAACATCGATCTTCATCGGCGAAGTTGCGGCAATTCGATAGCGATCTTCTTGATTCGCCATCGCATAATTCAGGCGCTCTTCTTCTGGAAGATCGATTCGAATCTCGAAACAGGCGGCCGGAGCAATGTATCCCTGCTCTTCAATTTCTTTCCACGGGGCATCGAATCGCTTCGGGCCGATGAGCGAGAAAACGTCACCCTCTTTGCCGTCTTCGCGAACCAGGGTTGCGGTTAGTCCGAGTCTGCGTCGAGCTTGCAGATCTGCAGTCATTTTGAAAATTGGTGCGGGCAGCAGGTGAACCTCGTCATAAACAATGAGTCCCCAGTCCTTTGCGTTCAACAGAGACAGGTGAGCATATTCGTTTTTGCGTTTGGTTGTCAGAATCTGATAGGTCGCAATAGTCACCGGTTTGATTTCTTTCACCGAACCGCTGTATTCACCAATCTCTTCTTCGGTGAGTGTGGTGCGCTTGAGCAACTCGGCTTTCCACTGTCGCGCGCTAACTGTGTTGGTCACCAAAATCAGGGTGTTGGTTTTGGCAACCGCCATTGCGGCCGCTCCCACGATTGTCTTGCCAGCGCCGCAAGGCAGAACCACAACACCTGAGCCACCCTGCCAAAACTTGTCGACGGCCTGCGTCTGATATTCACGGATGTGCCAACCGCTGCCGGCAAGCGCGATCTCGTGCGGTGTGCCAGGCGTGTAGCCGGCGAAGTCCTCGGCGGGCCAGCCCAGCTTGAGTAGCTCTTGCTTCACCTGTCCGCGAGCCCAGGGCTGAATCTTGAAGGCGGTCTGGCTGATTCGACCATCTAGCAATTCGGCAATCTTGCGGTGTTTGGTGGCTTCGGCCAGAATCGCCGGCTCTTGGCTAACCAGCTCGAGTTCGCCTTGCTCATCGCGCTGAATCGTGAGCCTGCCGTAGCGGTTCATGGTTTCGGTGATGTCGGTGCGCACCGAGGTCGGCACGGCAAACTTGGCGAATCGATCGAGAACTCCCAGCACGAAGTCGCTGTCGTGTCCGGCGGCACGGGCATTCCAAAGGCCAAGTTTGGTGATTCGGTAGGTGTGAATATGCTCCGGCGCGCGCTCTAATTCAGCGAACACAGCCAACTCGTGTCGAGCCTCGCCAGCGAGCGGGTGGTCTACCTCGAGCAGAGCAGTTTTGTCGCTCTGAACAATGAGGGGTCCGCTGGTCATCCTTATAGCCTATTGAATCGAGATGCTCACAACAGAGCTCAGCGGCAAAGTTCGTTCGATGTCAGCCTTGCGATCTTTTGCGCGCAAACGACCGTTGGCAACACCAACCGGCTCAACAAAGTATTCGACCTGGTCGCCGTTTGCGGTGGTTAGAACTATCAACATTTTGGCCTTGTACTTAATTGCCAACTGAATCTGTCGCAACAAATCGTCGTTGTCTGGATCGCTCGAGCCTTGAGTGTCGGCCTCTCGCATTCGTGCGATATCCTCGGCGATGTTCTGTTTCTGCTCAGAGACTTTGTTCTTCGACGAAAGCTTTTGCGGTGAAAGCACCTGTCCGTTTTCATCAATTCGAACGGCCACAAAGTTTGCTTCGCGAAGAGCAAAGTAAACCAACTCCGATTCGAAGCGAGAGTGCAGGTTCCCGGCCTCATCAAAGTGCAAGGCGAAGGGCTTCAATCTTTGATCGTTGTGAATCTCGGCGAGCAGAATGCTGTCTGACGAAACCACTTGGCTGTGCGCTCCCGACTTTGTCGAAATCACCCGAAGCCTCGAGAATCTAGATTCGGCCTCGCGAAGCAAATAGTCGACTGGTTGAGGCAACTCTTTTGCCGAGAGCTTCACCAGCAGGTCGCGAATCTCGCCAATCTTTAAACCGGTCTCTAGCCCATTGCTGACCGAAAGCGCAGACAACCGGTAGGTGCTGGCCATGCCGATCTGTTCGGTATCGACAAATCTGCGCAGACTGATCTCGAGCTCGGTTGGTAGCGGACTTGGCGCAATCAGGGTCAAGTCGGCCTGGATGATCAGTTTTTCGTCTGCGGGTGGCAAGCCGGCAATCGCACGTTCGCTTGCCGCATCTATCGAATTTGCAGACAGCAAATTCAGCCAACTGGTCGCCTGCGAGTTCGAAATCAGGCCAATAAGGTTCGCAATTTCTGC
>CAIKYE010000037.1 GCA_903831585.1 uncultured Micrococcales bacterium
CTTCTTGAGCAACAGTCTGAACTTCGTGCGGCCGATTCTCAGGCCTATGTTCTTTGGGTTCGTGAAATGGAAAAACTCGCGACACCCGAAGCCAAAGAAGCACTCTCGGCAGCCCGGCTTGCGTCTTCGGGTATCACTCCGCAGCCTTCGGCAGAACAAACTGTTGCACCAGTAACCGAAGACTCTTGGAAGTCACTGGTTCCAGACTGGGATGATCGTCAGCACGCGACCGAGCTTGCGAAAGAAAAGGCAATTGCAGATGCATTGTCGATGGCAGAGCAAAAAGCTCAAGAAGAAATTGACAATGCGGTTGCCGCCGCAGTTGCTGAAGCAGAATTCGAAGCGGAAGTTAAACGCGCAGAGGCCGTCGCAAAAGTTGTTGCCGAAGCCGAGGCTGCAGCTGCCGAAAAACTTGCCGAGCAGGTTCGCATTGCCGAAGAGCAGGCCGAGCTAGCAGCGGCTGCTGCGGAGCTGGAGCGACTAGAGGCTGAACGAGTTGAAGCAGAGCGCGTTGCACTCGAATTAGCTGAAGCCGAACGCGCAGAAGAACTAATCCGAGAAGAATTAGAAAAAGCAGAACTTGCGGCTATGGAAGCTCTAATCGCAGCGGAGGAAGAAGCTAAAGCTGCGGCAGAGATTCTCGCGAACGAAGAGCCATTGCCTGCCCTCGAAGACGTTGATCCACAACCTGTTAGAGCAGTCGAATTTGCGACCGGAAGTTTTGACATCATAGATTCAGCTGAGCAAGCCGCAAGTGAAGATTTCGATGAAGATAGTTTTGAAGTTTTGCTAACAGACGGTGAGCTTGGTTTTGCCAAGGAACCAGCCGGAAGCCTTAAAGACTCTCCGATATCGACAATCGACCGAAGAGCTAAGCCATACTCACAGCTATTCGTTTGGTCGAGCCTCAGTGCGGGTCTCTTGCCACTCGTTTTTGGCTACCTGACTTTGCCACTGCAACTTACCTTCGTTGACAAGTTGCTTAGTCTCTTCGCAGGTCTTTCGGTTTCGGCATTGCTAATTGCGGTTGCGGCCATCGGAGGAAAACGCTCGGGCTTGCCTACTCTCTATCTATCTCGAGCAGCCTTTGGAGTTCGAGCCAACAATGTTCCGGCGGCGGCGATCATCCTGGTGAAGCTGGCGTTCGGAGTAGCCGTTGTGCTGGCGGCAATCAGCCTCTTCGACAACACAGTTGTCTCTTTGCCTGCAATGACCTCGCCGGCTTTTGCGGTTGGTGATGTCGGCGTCAGCTGGCTATTGGCCTTGACCGCAATTATCTTGGCTATCGCGTCGCTTCTCGCCTTCTTTGGCGGCAAAACCCTCTACTTTGCCCAGTTGGCAATTGCTGCCGCTGCAACCCTTGTCTCGATTGTCTTCATGATTTTGACCGCACCACAAATTGGTCTAGAACCTTCTGATCTGGTTTTCTCAAACAACTGGATTTCGGTTGTCGGTTTGGCCATTCTGGTTGCCGTTATCTTTGGCGGTTTCTGGATCACCTCGGTTGCCGAATTCACGCGCAAAGTTTCGATGGCTCAATCTGGCAAGAAACTTGCCCTGTTCATTGCGCTGTCTGTTGGTGTCATACCTCTGCTAATCGCAACATTCTCTCTGCTCGTGGCCAGTTCGCTGCCGCAGCAGTTTGTTGAAGGCGCAGCTTTGAATCCGCTTGGCGTTTTGCTTGCCCTGGTTCCGTCTTGGTTGAGTTCGGCGCTATTGATTAGCGGTGCACTCTCGCTTCTGATTTGGGTGACAGCTTGGCTCTACTCGACGAGCGTCAGCCTCTCAGCTGTTTCGATTCGAATCAAACCTGCTTTCAGTCAGCCGCTGCTGGTGGTTCTCACATTCGCAATCGCATTTACTGCCACAACTTTCTCGACTGCTACCTTTGCTGAGCTAATCGATGCGGTCATCGCGATTTCTGGCGTGGTTGTCTTTGCCTGGGCCGGTGTGTTCATCGCAGATGTCACGCTCAGAAAGATTGCATATCACGAGGTTTCTCTTACTCGCGACTACGGTTTCTACAAGGCGGCGAATTTCGTGAACCTTGGCGCTTTCGTTGTTGCCGTGGCATTAGGCCTCGGCTTCGTATCGTCGACTCTCGTTGGACTCGGCTGGCTCGGTTACCTTTCTGATCTCGTTTCTGCACAGGCCTGGTCAGACGCGAACATCGGCGCGGCAATCGCCCTCGGCTTCTCGGTGTTGTTTCCAATTCTTTTTGGGCGCAAGCGCATCCGTGACCAAGAGGGCGAAGTGTTGGCAATCGAGTCACGCAAATTGGATCTAGAACACGTCGATCTAGACGAAAACTAGTCGTGGCACAAGTCTCTGACATTGTCGCAGCAGCGCAATCAATATGGCCAAGCGAACTTGCAGATGAATGGGATAGACCAGGCCTGATAACAGGTTTGTATAGTGCACCGGTAACCAAGGTTCTGTTAGCTGTCGACCTGACTATCGAACTCATGCACGATGCAGTCGCAGACGGTTTCGACATGGTGATCACTCATCACCCGTTCTTGCTCAAGGTTCCCTATGAGCTGCGTCAAGACTCTGGAAAGGGTGCGGTGCTAAGCACAGCCATCCGGGAAGACATCGCACTGTTTTCAGCCCACACGAATGCAGACGTCGTCGAGAAGGGTGTTTCCGATGTTCTGGCAAAGACCCTTGGGCTCTTGAACGCTAAACCGCTAGTGCCAACCCTCGGGGAAAAGGTGGGGCACGGTCGGATTGCAGAACTTCCTCAGCCCATGACTTTGCTCGATTTCTCTCGCATGGTTGCCAGAACTCTCTCGGCCACCGCTGGTGGGGTTCGAATAGCCGGAAATGCCGAATCTATGGTTACTCGCGTGGCACTCTGCGGGGGAGCCGGAGATGCCTTTATCGCTGCTGCGCTAGAAGCCTCTGCCGATGTTTACGTGACTTCAGATCTTCGTCATCACCCCGTTCAAGACGCCCTGCAGCAGGCTAGAGCGGCGTCTAAAGAGTTTGCTTTGGTCGACATTTCACACTGGGCAGCCGAATCGCTCTGGCTGAGTGTTGCCGCAGCCCAACTCTCTGAGGCGGTTAGTGATGTTAAGTTTGTAGTAAGCGACCTACGCACTGATCCGTGGGACTTCGCTGTAACTCAATAGCGATCTGAAAGAAGCGATGAAAGCTACTTCACAACACCAAGACACCCTGCTCGAGCTCGGTCGCATCGACCTTCAGCTTCGCCGCAATCAACGAGCTATCGATGAGATTACTCGCGGAGTCGAGGTTCAGGCTGAACGGCAGCTGCTTCTTGTGAATTCAGAGAAATTGCTCGTCGCCAGAAACGAAATGGATGCTCTCGACTTGGAACTTTCAAGAGCCGAAGCAGATCTTGCGCTTGTCGAAGGCCGAATAGCCAAGGACGAGTCACGCCTTCAGCAGAGCAGCAACCAAAAAGATGTTCAAGGAATGCAGCATGAACTGCAGTCACTGGCAAAACGCAGGGGAGAGCTCGAAGACGCGGAACTCGTTTTGCTCGAACGCAAAGACGTTATAACGCAGAACCTACAGGTCATCGGTGACGAAAGAAAAGAGATTCAGGCTCGATTAGAAGCTCTCGAGCAACAGCAAACCGCAGGTCTTGCAAAGCTGAACTCCGGCCAGCAGTTGCTTCGCGAAGATCGTGTTCGCAGTCTGTCTCAGTTGACTCCCGAACTGGCTGAACACTACGAGAAGTTGTTTTCTAGAGGTGTCGGAGTTGGCAAGCTAGACGGACTTATCTGTGATGCTTGCGGAATGACGCTCAGCGGCGACTCACTGGACTCAGCAAGAAACACTCCGGCCGATGAACTTGCCCACTGTGGCGAGTGCGGGGCAATTCTGGTTCGCTGATGGCCCGCTCTCTAATAATTGAAGCCGATGGCGGTTCGCGAGGTAACCCCGGAACCGCGGGCTCCGGTGCCGTCGTAATCGACCAAACAACCGGCATGGTGATTCGAGAGATAGCCCGATTCATTGGCATAGCCAGCAATAACGTTGCCGAATATATCGCTCTCATCGCGGGCCTCGAAGCTGCCCTAGACATCGATTCAAACGCCGACATCGAGGTTCGCATGGACAGCAAGCTGGTTATTGAACAGATGTCTGGTCGTTGGAAAATCAAACACCCAGACATGATTCAACTCGGCATGCAAGTTCAAGACCTGGTACGAGGCAAAAAAGTTTCATGGCAGTGGATTCCTCGAGAACAGAATTTCAGAGCGGACGCTCTTGCAAATAAGGCTATGGATGAGCTGAGTGATTCTGAGTCTTCTGGCTTGGTTACATCAACCGCTGCCAACAATCGTTTGTCTTCCTCGGTGACCGAGTTCAACGAATCTGGGCCGAGTTCGGTGCGTTCGCCGATTGATGTAACAAAACCCCTGACCACAATTGTGCTCGTGCGCCACGGTCGCACAGTACTGACAGAGGCGCGCAAGATCTCTGGCGGTGATGGTGATGATCCAGATCTGAGCGAGGTTGGTGTGCTCGATGCAAACGCGGTTGCGACTGCTCTGGGTCAAATCGGTTCCAAAGGACCTTGGCAACGCATAGCCCCAATTTCGGCGATTGTTTCTTCTCCCATGAAACGAGCGCGACAAACAGCAGAGGTCATCGCAAAACACCACGGCCTCAAGGTCACCGAAAACGAAAACCTTCGAGAGATCAGTTTCGGAGATTGGGATGGACTAAGTCACGAAGAGGCGCAGCAGAAGGATTCCACACTGTGGCAATCCTGGCGTGGTTCATGGTCTGTCTCGCCACCCAACGGTGAGTCGCTCGAAGTTTTCGATCAACGACTTCAGTTAGCTCGTCAGCAGATCACCTCACGCCACGCAGGCAAGACCGTCGTGGTGGTCGCACACGTTATGCCGATCCGAGGATTCTTAAGGTGGGCATTCGATGCTGCAGCTGCCGCCTATTGGCGTCCACAGGTTGCTCCTTGTTCAATTTCGATCATTAGGGTTTGGGGCGACGAAACCGCAGAGGTTGTCACCGTAAACCACACGGCACATCTCTAGGGGCTGTTCAGGCAGCCTTCTGCCCGATAGCCTTAACCTCGGATGGGTCGGCCAGACGATCGCGGCACGCAAGTGACGAGGAACGTCCGGGCTCCATAGAGCAAGGTGGTGGGTAACGCCCACCCGGGGAAACCCGCGAGAAAGTGCAACAGAGAGTAAACCGCCACGCAAGTGGTAAGGCTGAAACGGTGGTGTAAGAGACCACCAGCGGGGCGTGTGAGCGCCTCGGCTAGGTAAACCTCACCTGGAGCAAGGCCAAACAGTGTGCGCCTTAGCCGGCTCGGCTATGCACACGGGTAGGCTGCTCGAGCCTGACGGCAACGTCAGGCCTAGATAGATGATCGTCGCCCGAAAGGGTACAAAACCCGGCGTATCGGCCGGCCCGTCCAACTAATTTCTATTTGCCAAGCGGTAAGCAAGCCGAGCTGCACCCAAAATGCCTGCGTTATTGCGCATTTCAGCAGGAACAATCTCACACTTGATGTCTAACAGGGGCAGGAATTTCTCATGGTCTTTCGAGACTCCGCCGCCGACAATTATCATTTCGGGCGTAAACAGTCGCTGAAGGGTTGAGTAGTACTTCTGCAAACGCACGGCCCACTCCTCCCAGGTCAGACCATCGCGTTCCTTGGCAGCGAATGAGGCCATCGACTCATAGTCAACACCGTCGATTTCTAGATGCCCGAGTTCTGCGTTTGGAATCAGAGTCTGATCGAAAAAGAGCGCGCTTCCGATTCCCGTTCCAAGCGTGGTCATGATTACCAAGCCACGCTCTGCGCGACCGGCACCAAAGCGCATCTCGGCAAGACCCGCAGCGTCTGCGTCGTTCACCAGATGCACATCTCGGGAGAGGGCTTTAGTGAAGGCGGCGTCGGCATCAAAACCAATCCACTTCTTTGAGATGTTGGCGGCAGACATTGTCACACCGTGTTGCACAACGGCAGGAAAACATATTCCGATTGGTGTTTTGCTCGAAGCGTCTGGAAGCTTCTTAATCAAGTTCTTTACGGTCGCAATGATGTCATCGGTCGAGCCACCCTCTGGTGTTTCGACTCGCACCCGCTCGCCAATCATTTCACCATTCTTGACATCGACCAGTGCCGCCTTGATGCCCGTGCCACCTATGTCTACACCGATTGCCATTTTCTTAGCCATGGAATTTTCTTTCGTTTATGGAAGTGTGAGTATGTCGGCACCGGATTCGGTGACCACCAGAGTGTGCTCGAATTGCGCGGTGATGCTCTTATCTTTTGTTGTAACAGTCCAGTCATCTGCCCACAGGTCCCATGCGTATGTGCCTAGGGTGAGCATCGGTTCGATTGTGAAAACCATGCCAACCTGCATTTCTTGGGCGTAGGCCGGGGCTGCGTCGTAATGCGGAATCACAAGGCCGCTGTGAAAAGCCTTCCCGATTCCGTGACCCGTGAAGTCTCTGACCACGCCATAGTCAAATCTCTTGGCAAATGATTCGATGGTTCGTCCGATGATGTTGATCTGCCTGCCCGGTGCCACGACAGAGATGGCGCGGTTTAACGATTCGCGGGTTCTCTCAACCAACAAGCGCACCTCGTCGCTGACCTGACCGACCATGAAGGTTTGATTGCTATCGCCGTGAAAGCCGTTTTTGAAGGCGGTGATGTCGATGTTTACGATGTCACCCTCTTCGAGCACCGTGTTGTCAGGTATTCCGTGGCAGATGACCTCGTTTATCGATGTGCAGATGGACTTCGGAAACCCGCGGTACAAAAGTGCGGACGGGTAAGCCCCGTGATCGAGAATGAATTCGTGGGCCAAGCGATCAAGCTCGTCTGTGGTTACACCTGGTTTGCAGTTTTCGCCGACAAGCTCGATTGCTTGAGCTGCAATTCGTCCAGAATGACGAATCAGCTCCACTTCGTCGTCATTCCAAATATCGCCACCGGTGTGTTTCGCCGGGGCTTTCTTGCCAACGTATTCGGGCTTTTCGATGCTCGCTGGCACGGCTCTAAGAGGTGACAGAGTTCCTGCGGTCAGAAATCCAGTGTCACTGTGGCGAGGCATGCGTCTAGTCTAAGAGTGAGCGAGGTGAGAAGCATGGATGACGAAGCGAAGGAGTTTTGGTTTAATACCCAAACCAAGACGGTCGAAGTCGGAAAACAAACTGCCGCCTTGTTTCGTATCGGCCCTTTTGCAACTCGCGAAGAGGCGAGCCGCGCTCTAGAGACAATCGAGCAGAGAACCCAGGCCTGGCAGCGCGAAGAAGAAGATCGCGACTAATCGCTAAAAGACTCGTCTGCGTTGGGAAAACTGCCGCTTTCGACATCGGCAGCATAGTTTTTCGCCGCCTTCAACAAATCGTCTCGAAGACTCATGTATTCGCGAACGAAACGTCTTGGTTTACCGCCGCTCAGACCAGCGAAATCAGTCCAGACCAGAATCTGGCCGTCTGTTTCGCTTCCCGCTCCAATTCCTATCGTGGGAATCTGCAACTGCTTTGTGATTCGCTCGGCCAGATCTGCGGGAACCAACTCGAGAACAACAGCGAATGCGCCTGCTTCTTGCACGGCAAGAGCCTCAGCCAAGACCTCATCGGCTGCATCTCCGCGACCCTGAATCTTGAAGCCACCAAGCGCGTGAACAC
>CAIKYE010000038.1 GCA_903831585.1 uncultured Micrococcales bacterium
CGCCGCGGTTGGCGATCAGAACTTTGGTGATTGTTTTGCTTGGGGCAGTCATAGACCTAAGCCTATTGACCAAAAAGGGGGCTCGATTGGCAGTTTTTTACAACAAAACGGCGATTTCGTTAGAAAAACCTCTAAATCGGGAGATGCAGGCTAGTTAGCCGCCCGGTTCCAGAGGCTCGGGTAGTCGACCCCAAGCTGAATCACGAGATCACGCAGGGTGGGCAGGCTCAAACCGATCACGCAGTGCGGGTCGCCTTCGATCGCACGGATGAACGCCCCACCCAAACTGTCAATCGTGAATGCTCCGGCCACCTTTAGCGGTTCGCCGGTCGCCACATAGGCATCGATCTCAACATCGGTGAGATCGGCGAAGTGCACGATGGTCTTGGCGGTGCGCCCGGCCGCCGGCGGTTGAACGCCGTCGATCGGGTTGCGGTTGTCGATGACCCAGTGACCCGAGTGCAGAACTCCGGCGCGGCCACGCATCTGCCCCCAGCGCTCGCGGGCCACCTCTGGGTCGTGCGGTTTGCCGAGTGACTGGCCGTCGAACTCTAGTGCTGAGTCGCAGCCGATGATTAGTTTGCCGAAGGCATCCGGGTGATTCAAAACGGCCTCGGCCTTGGCCTTCGCTAGAACGTGCACCATGTCTGAGGTGTTTGCGATGAGTCCCATGGCCTCGGCTCTAGCGGCAACAGCGTCTTCGTCGACTTGCGGAGCAATGGTGATGGGCTCGATGCCTGCGTTGCGAAGCAGCGTCAAACGTGCGGGCGAAGTGCTCGCTAGAACCAATTCAGTCATGAAAATACTCTGGCACACTTGTCTAGTGAATACAGACACCAATTGGCTAGGTCGCGTGCTCGAACTCGACATCGAAAAAGTTGCACACGGCGGAATCTTCGTGGCTCGACACGAGGGGCGAGTGATCTTTGTCTCGCACGTTTTGCCGGGCGAGAAGGTTCGCGCTCTGGTCTATGAAGACCGCGGGGGAGCGTTCTGCCGAGCAGAGCCCCAGGAGATTTTGGTTGCCTCAGCAGACCGCGTCGAACACGTCTGGGATCAAGCCGGCGTGGGTGGTGCCGGCGGTGCGGAGTTCGGTCACATTAAGCTCTCTCGTCAGCGCGAGCTAAAGGCCGACGTAATCGAAGAGGCGCTTCAGCGCATGGCGGGCATTGAGCGACGCGTCGAAGTTGAGGCCGTCGAAGGTGACGATGAAAACAACGGCCTCGGTTATCGCACACGCATTCAATTGCACGTGAATGAATTCGGCGAAGCTGGCCCATACATGGAGCGCAGCCACGACGTGGTGTTGGTTCGCGATTTGCCACTTGCCGTCGAAGAAATTCGCGAAGCGGGGCTGCATTCGAAGAACTGGTCGAGCGTCAAGAAGCTAGACATCTCGGCCTCGAACACCGGCCAACTTCAGTGGAAGGTCGACGAGAAAATCAAGGGCGATGAGCGCTTGGTTGAGCGTGCGGCCGGTCGCACTTTTCGAATTTCCGGTGGTGGTTTTTGGCAGGTTCACCGCAACGCTGCTGAGCTCTTGTCAAAGACCGTGCTCGACATGATCGATGAGGCCGGATTCAACAAGTCGGCCAACAACCTCGATCTGTATGGCGGGGTTGGTCTTTTTGCCAGTGCTTTGGCTTCGCGCTTCGGCAACGAGACTCGCGTCACCACGGTTGAGGCTTTCAAGCGCGCCACCGAAGACGCCACACTCAACATCGCCGACATGACAAAGGCCAAGGCGGTTTGCGCTCAGGTTGATCGGTTCTTGCAAGACCAGCAGCGAGCCATGGCCACCGGAGCTTCTTTCAAGGATGCAACCGTCGTGCTCGACCCTCCTCGTGCCGGTGCCGGAGCCAAGGTTGTCGGGCTGCTGCTCGACCTTGCCCCAGCCCACATTGTTTATGTCGCCTGCGACCCGGTTGCTCTGGCTCGAGACCTGAAGGCCTTCTTGGCCGGGGGCTACGAGATTGCCACGATGCGGGCTTTCGACCTGTGTCCACACACCCATCACGTTGAAGTGGTGGTTTCGCTAGTTCGAAAGTAAC
>CAIKYE010000039.1 GCA_903831585.1 uncultured Micrococcales bacterium
AGTTCGCTGACTATTGAAAAACTCTCGATGAGCGAAAAATCGCTGAGCGCTTCGGCGACCGCTTGTGATGAAACCAAGGGTAATGGAATACCAATCTGAGAGCTAACGGCTTTCTCGACCGACTTCTGCGAGATTTTTGAAATTCCAGAAACACGGATGTTTTCGACCGCGAGCAACGGGGTAAAGGCCGTTGCCAAAACCAAAAGCAGAAGTGCGACAAATGATCCGAGCAGCGAGAACATTACGATTCGAAACTGCTTTGGCTTGGCTCTAAATCGAATAACTCCGTCGGCAGAGAGGTTTCGAGCGGCGCGCCAAGAAAACAGTCGAGTCACCGCACTCTTTAGCGTGACCTTAGTTTTTGCATTTTTAGCCGGCGGTCGGCGGGTGGGTTTCTTGTCGATCGGTCTAGAAATCTTGATTGCACCAACTCGAGCCGGCCGAGAAGTTTTCTTTGAAGTGCTTGACGCAGCAGATGGGCGGGTCGGTCTTTTCAACTTAGTTCTCGAGGGCTTGAAGAAGCTGCGGCACCATGCGATAAACATCTCCACAGCCCATGGTGATTATGAAGTCGCCAGGCGCGGCAATTTCAGCGGCCACTGCCGGTGCGTCATCCCAGTTCTCGACGTAGTGCACTTGAGCTTGATTGGCAAAAGAGTTGGCAACCAATATGCCGGTTACGCCAGGTTCGGGGTCTTCGCGGGCCGCATAAATGTCGAGCACAACCACCTCGTCGCTGAGAGCCAGAGACTCGGCGAATTCGGCGTGCATCAGGCGCGTGCGGCTGTAGAGGTGAGGCTGGAAAACGGTAATCAAACGCCCCGAGCCAACCACGGCCCGAGCAGCCTTGAGCGCTGCGGCAACTTCGGTTGGGTGGTGGGCAAAGTCGTCGTAGACCCGAACACCGCGACGCTCGCCGTGCAATTCGAACCTGCGCTCGGTGCCTCTGAAAGAACCGATTGCGGCCAGAGCGCTCTTGGCATCGAATCCGAGGCCAACTAGCACTGCCAGCGCGCCGACGGCATTCACCGCATTGTGTTCGCCGGGTATTGTCAGTTCGCCCGAGAGTGTTTGGTCGAGATGCGTGACCTTGAAGGTCACTTCGGCTGAGGATGCATCAACATCAGAGATTCTAAAGTCCGCTCCCGAATCGAAACCGAAAGTCAACACTCTGGGGTGCTGCATAAGCCGAAGCACCCGCACGGCTCCGGGGTCATCGCAGTTGATGACGACGAGTTCGCTCGCGCCAGCGGCAAACCTTGCAAACTCTTGCTCAAAAGCATCTTCGGTTCCGTAGTGGTCGAGGTGATCTGCGTCGACGTTGGTGATTAGAGCAACCGCTGTTTCGTAGTGAAGAAATGAACCATCTGATTCATCGGCTTCGATGACAAACAGGTTTGAACTTCCCTTGGCTGCAGAAGTGTCTAGCTGCGCAATTACTCCGCCGTTAACAAAGCTCGGATCTTCGCCCAACTGCAGAAGAGCCGTGATGATCATTCCGGTGCTGGTGGTTTTGCCGTGTGCACCGGCTACCGCAATCACGCGATTCTTTGAAGTCAAATAGGCAAGTGCTTGGGAGCGATGAATTACCGGAATACCGAGTTGCTTGGCGAGTAGATACTCAGGGTTCGTTGGCCAAAGAGCTGAGGTCACCACTACGGTGTCGGGGCTTCCCAGGTGACTGGCGTCGTGCCCGATGTGCACCGTTGCCCCAAGCGCACGCAAAGTGGCAACGTTGTCTGTGTCTCTAAGATCGCTTCCGGTGACCCGGTGACCCATGCCGAGAAATATCTTGGCTATGCCGCTCATACCCGAGCCGCCAATGCCGACAAAGTGAATAGTGCCGAAGTTCTCTGGCACGGATTGTGTGAAGTCTGGTTTTATCATGATGGATTACTCAAGGCTAAGCCCCTTGCCTGCGTTCAAGCTGGCAACACACCTTTGACCATTTTGAGAAGCAACTGGGTTCCGTCTAGATTGCCGCAACCCTTTGCCGCTTTGCTCATCGCCTTCAACTGTTTGGTGTTTGAGATAACCGAAACCAAGTGATCGGCAACAAAGTCGCGGTCAAATTGCGAATCAGAAATGGTTATGGCACCCTTCATTCGCACGACCTCTTCTATGTTTCGACTCTGCTCGCCGTTACCAACCGCGTAAGGCAGATAGAGAGCGGGAAGGCCAAGTGCGTTGAATTCAGAAACCGTCGAAGCGCCCGCTCGCGAGATGGCAAAATCGGCTGCGAGAATTGCCAGATCCATGCGGTCGCAGTAGGTCATTCGCAAGTAACCCTTTTGCTTTAGGGGTTTGAGC
>CAIKYE010000040.1 GCA_903831585.1 uncultured Micrococcales bacterium
ATGGGGTGGTGCGAAAGCCTTCTGCGTTAGCTATAACGGTGGGTTCTCCACCTTCGAGCACGCTAACCGCGCTGTTGGTGGTGCCAAGGTCGATGCCTACTGCACGTGCCATGTGTATTTCCTCTTTCTTTTTGGGCTTTCCGCCCGCTTCTTTGCTGTGTTGCCCAGAAACCTGAGCGTTGTTGACTCAAGTTTGCGTCGGGATTTTCGGTTTGTCAAGTATTTGGAGCAAAACTTGAGCCACTCTCACTCAACTCTCAGAATTGGTCTGACTTGTTGCCCGAATCGGCGAATTTGCTGCCTAGCCTGCTCTAAGTTGGCGTTATGACTTCCAAAGACGCAAGCACAAAAAAACGTGGCACCTTCGCATGGGCACTCTGGGACTGGGCCGAGCAGCCCTACCCGACCATCATGCAGACCTTTATCTTTCCGGTCTACTTAGCTGGAGCAGTTGCTGGCCCTGGCGATCAACCAGACTCGATGCTCGGTGTGGCTACTGCCCTCGCCGGATTTGTTCTGGCGCTAATCGCTCCGGTTCTCGGTCGCAGATCAGACGACAACGGTCGTCGCAAGTTCTGGTTGATGTTCAACACTTATCTGCTCGTGATCATCATGGTGGCCAGCTTCTTTGTTAAGCCATCGCCAGAGTTCTTCATTCTTGGCCTAGTGCTCTACGGAGCCGGAAGCGTTATTCAAGAGTCGGCATTGATCAATTACTACGCCATGCTCAAGTCGGTAACCACCGAGAAAAATATCGGCCGCGTCTCGGGCTATGCCTGGGGTCTCGGCTATGCCGGTGGAATTGTTTTACTAGCCATCTCGCTTGTCGGTTTCATAATGGCCGAGGTTCCTTGGTTTGGAATTGGTACTGCAGATTCAGTAAATATTCGTGCCGTGTTCCTGTTTAGCGCGGTTTGGACTCTAGTGTTTTCGATTCCGCTTATGCTTCGTGTTCCTGAGATTGCAAAGAAACCAAACGCACGTAAAGAAACTATATTGCAGTCATACAAATCAATCTGGGCGCAACTTAAGTCTCTTCGCGCTCAAGCTCCTGAAACTCTGAAGTTCTTGATTTCGTCGGCAATCTACCGCGATGGGCTTGCCGGTGTTTTCACCTTCGGTGCTGTTCTTGGTTCGCTCGCATTTGGCTTCTCTCAAACCGAAATCATTATCTTCGGTATTGCTGCGAACGTAGTTTCTGGAATTGGTGCGGTAATCGGCGGTCGACTCGATGACGTCTTCGGAAGTCGTTCAATCATCATCTTCTCGCTAGCCGGATTGATTGTCGCCGGATCATCCGTGTTCTTCTTCTACGACTACGGGGTCGCCACATATTGGATCGGCGGCTTAGCTCTCTGCTTGTTCGTCGGCCCTGCTCAGGCATCGAGCCGAACCTTCGTGTCAAGATTTACACCGCACGGTCGAGAGGGTGAAGTCTTCGGGCTTTACCAATTCACCGGACGAGCCATTAGTTTCTTGTCAGGCACCTTCTGGGCGCTTTCAATCACTTTCGCCAACACGGTACTAGGACTCAAGGATGCAACAATCTGGGGCATCTGGGGTTTGATGATCATCTTGATTGTCGGTCTATTCCTCTTGACCAGAGTGCACCCGAGACCAACGGTTCTAGAAAGCAACTAGCTTGAA
>CAIKYE010000041.1 GCA_903831585.1 uncultured Micrococcales bacterium
ACGTCCGGCTGGTGCCGGCGGCGCTTCGCGTCCAGGTTTCGGCAGTCCGCGCCCAGCTGGAGCAGGTGCTGCTCCGGGTGGTGCTCCAGGTTTCGCTCGTCCGGGCAGTGGCCCAGCTGGCGGCCGCGGCCGCGGTGTCGGCGGAGGAACCGCCGGCGCATTCGGTAAGGGCGGCAAGGGCAACAGGGCCCGCAAGTCAAAGCGTGCAAAGCGCGAAGAGTATGAACAGAGACAAGCCCCGAGCCTAGGTGGAGCAGTTGTACCACGCGGTGACGGAACCACAGTTGTTCGCATTCGTCGCGGATCAAGCATCCAAGACTTCGCAGACAAGATTGATGCGAGCGCCGGTCAGTTAATCACCGTGCTATTTCACCTCGGTCAGATGACCACGGCGACCGCATCGCTTGACGAAGACACTTTTCAGATTCTCGGCGTAGAGCTCGGCTATAAGGTCGAGGTCGTTTCACCCGAAGACGAAGAGAAAGAGCTATTCGATAGCTTCGGTCTTGACATCTCAACCGACTACGAAGACGACGAAGACGATCTAGTAATTCGTCCGCCAGTTGTGACAGTCATGGGTCACGTTGACCACGGTAAGACTCGCTTGCTTGACTCGATTCGAAATGCAAACGTTCAGGCTGGTGAAGCCGGTGGAATAACTCAGCACATCGGTGCTTACCAGGTGCACGCAATGCACGAAGGTGTCGACCGAGCAATTACGTTTATCGATACTCCAGGTCACGAGGCGTTTACCGCCATGCGTGCACGTGGTGCACAGGTAACCGACATCGCAATTCTTGTTGTCGCAGCCGACGACGGAGTTATGCCGCAGACGGTTGAAGCATTGAACCACGCTCAGTCGGCAGGTGTTCCAATCGTTGTCGCAGTGAACAAGGTCGATAAAGAAGGTGCGAACCCGGCCAAGATTCGTCAGCAGTTAACCGAGTTCAACCTGGTTGCCGAAGAATACGGTGGCGATGTAATGTTCGTCGATGTCTCAGCGCTAACCGGTGCCGGTCTTCCGGCGCTACTCGATGCGGTTCTGCTAACCGCAGACGCCGCGCTAGATCTTCGCGCCAACCCAGATCGCGACGCCCGCGGTGTTGCAATCGAAGCGAACCTCGACAAGGGTCGTGGCTCGGTGGCTACAGTGCTAATTCAGTCTGGAACCCTAGAGGTCGGCGACTCGATCGTGGCGGGTGCGGCCCACGGCCGTGTTCGTGCCATGTTCGACGAAAACGGAGACGCAGTAACTTCTGCTGGCCCGAGCCGTCCGGTTCAGGTTCTCGGTTTGCAGTCTGTGCCTCGTGCCGGTGACACGTTTGTGGTTGCCGAAGACGAGCGCCAGGCCCGCCAGATCGCTGAAAAGCGTGAGGCTGCCGATCGAAACGCCCTCTTGGCCAAGACCCGCAAGCGTGTCAGCCTCGAAGACTTCACCAAGGCACTCGAAGACGGCAAGGTTGAGTCTCTCAACTTGGTTATCAAGGGTGACGTCTCTGGTGCTGTCGAAGCTCTTGAAGACTCGTTGCTCAAGATTGAGATAGACGATAGCGTGCAGTTGCGCATCATCCACCGTGGTGTTGGTGCAATTACCGAGTCAGACGTCAACCTGGCAACTGTCGACAACGCAATCATCATCGGTTTCAACGTCAAGCCAGACAACAAGGCTCGCGAACGTGCAGACCGCGAAGGCGTCGACATTCGTCAGTACTCGGTTATCTACGCAGCGCTCGACGACATCGAGAAGGCACTCAAGGGAATGCTCAAGCCCGAGTACGAAGAAGTGCAGACCGGCACCGCAGAGGTTCGCGAACTGTTCAAGTCGTCGAAGGTTGGAACCATCGCTGGTTCGATTGTTCGCACTGGTTCAATCAAGCGAAACTCGATGGCGCGCGTTCTTCGCGATGGCAAGGTAATTGCCGACAAGCAGAAGATCGACTCTCTAAAGCGTTTCAAGGATGACGCCAGCGAAGTCAAGATTGACTTCGAATGTGGTATCGGCCTCAGCGACTTCAATGATCTTCAACTCGAAGACATCATTGAGACCTACGAGATGCGCGAGAAGCCGAGAGTCTAGTCATGGTAGATCACGCAAGAGCGAGAAAGCTCGCAGAACGAATCAAAGTATTGGTGGCCGAAGCTCTAGAGCGTGCGGTCAAGGACCCAGACCTGGGCTTCGTCACCATTACCGATGTGAAGGTAACCCCTGATCTGCAGCACGCAAAGATTTTCTACACAGTCTTTGGCTCAGAGGCCGAGAAGCAGCAAACCACCGAAATCATCGATAACAACAAGGGTTTGATTCGTCGAGAGGTTGGGCGCGGACTTTCAATTCGCCTCACCCCAACCATCGAGTTCATTTCAGATGAAATTCCGGTCATCGCTGCACACCTAAACGACTTGCTGACCGAGGCTAAGAACCGCGACGCAGAGGTTCAGGCACTCGCCAAGAGCGCAGAGTTTGCGGGCGAGGCAAACCCATATAAAGAGCCAAAGACTCCGGACGAAGACCGCTAAACATGGCCTCTGGCTTGGTGCTTATCGACAAACCCAAGGGGTGGACCAGCCACGATGTGGTTGCAAAAATGCGCGGAATCGCAGGCACTCGCAGAGTCGGCCACGCCGGCACTCTAGATCCGATGGCAACCGGTTTACTGCTTCTGGGAGTCAATGCTGGAACCAAGTTGCTGACCTTTTTGGTTGGAGCGACGAAAACATATGAGGCAACAATTCGCCTGGGCGCAAGCACAATCACAGATGATGCCGAAGGCGAAGTTACCTCAACGTCCGATGGCAGCGCGGTCGATGCCCTGACCTTTGAGAAAATCGAGTCAGCGCTAAAAGCTTTGCGTGGTGAAATCATGCAGGTGCCATCATCGGTTAGCGCAATCAAAGTTGACGGCGAACGGGCATACGCAAAAGTGCGCGGTGGTGACGAGGTAAAACTCGCAGCTCGACCAATCACGGTTTCGCGCTTCGAAATTACCTCAGATATGCGATTGGTTTCGGACGGTGATTCCAAATTCATTGACTTCGATGCCTTGATTGACTGTTCCAGCGGAACCTACATTCGTGCACTTGCTCGTGATCTCGGCAGTGCGTTGCAAGTTGGAGGCCACCTGACG
>CAIKYE010000042.1 GCA_903831585.1 uncultured Micrococcales bacterium
TATCGTGCGCACGCGCTCGACAAAGATGAAGTTGTCGGTCGCATCCTGCAGGCCGAGGGTCGCGGCAAGACCATAATTTTTTGCAAGACCAAGCGTCAGGCATCAAAAGTTTCTGACGAGTTAGTCGATCGCGGTTTCAACGCGACAGCACTACACGGTGACATGTCGCAAGAAGCCCGCGAAAAGTCGATGGCTGCGTTTCGCAGTGGCAAGCGCGACATTTTGGTTGCAACCGAAGTTGCAGCACGAGGCATCGACGTCGATGACGTTACTCACGTAATCAACTACACGGTTCCTGAAGATGAGAAAGCGCTGCTTCACCGCGTCGGCCGAACCGGTCGCGCTGGTCGCACCGGAATCGCAGTGACCTTCGTCGACTGGGAAGACCTCACTCGCTGGAAGCACATCAACGAAGCACTGGTTCTTGGTCAGCCTGAACCAACCGAGACTTACTCGAGCTCTGATCACCTCTTTGAAGACTTGAGCATCGCGCCCGGCACCAAGGGGCGTTTGCGTGCCTCAACCGCTGTTCCAAAGACCCCTGGCTCTAGCGATCGTGGCGGCAACAGCCGCGGCGGTTCTGCCAGTGGTCGTGGTGGAAACTCTCGCGGCGGCTCTAGTCGAGGCGGTTCGAGCTCAGGCTCTAATTCAGGATCTGGCGAGAAGAAGACTTCGACCGAGCAGCCTCGCGCTCCTAGGCCAAGTTCTGACCGCCAGCGCACTCGCACCCGTCGTTCAACTGATAGCTAGGTCTCTAAAACTAGAGTTGCGGGCTTGCGCCAGTTGCTTGCGAAACTAGTCGATCGAGCATCTCTGGGGTGGTGGTGTATTCACCAAGTCGATTCTTCTTGCCGGTTAGCCCGTGATAGTCACTCGAGCCGGTGATTATCAAATCAAACTCGGAAGCCATTTCTCGCAACCACACCTGAGCGCGCTCTGGAACATCGCGGTGGTCAACTTCGAATCCTGCAAGACCGGCGGCAATCATTTCTTCAAAGTGTTTACGAGGCATCGGTTGACCAAGTTCAGGGCCTTTGCCGCGGCTCATCGGGTGAGCGATGATTGGAACGCCGCCCGCCCGACGAATTAAACGAATCGCTTCTATGGTGTCTGGAACACCTCGATTTGGAACGTAATAACGATCGACTCCGTTTGGCCACACTTCGGCAAAAACTCGATCGCGATTTTCGAAGTGCCCACGGTGAACCATTGCATCTGCAACTGCAGGGCGACCAAATGTTGCTCCCTGCTCTATGAACATTTCAACATCTGACCATTCAAGGTCATAATCTTCAGCAATTTTTTCGACAATCGCACGAAGGCGAACTTCTCGACTGGTGACCGATTCGCTCAAGACCCGCTGCAACTCTTCGTGGTTTGGGTCTGGCAGGTATGCCAGCATGTGAACGCCAAATTTGTGTAATTCGCCCGATGGAGAGTAAACGTGAGCTCGCGTGGTCACCTCGATACCCGGGACAAAACCGATTCCCTCGGCAGAAGCGGCAGCTGCGGCCAAAGGCCATCCGTGGGTTGTGTCGTGATCGGTGAGAGCCAGAACATCGACGCCGGCGAGCTTTGCCTGGCGAAA